>JBLNEJ010000579.1:0-3417 GCA_050262535.1 Clostridia bacterium | reverse complement strand
CTGGCCATCGTCAAAAATATCGTCCACAAATCCGGCGGAACCATCGAAATCAAAAGCAAGCCCGGGGAAGGCACCTCCGTTACGGTCCGACTCCCGGGGATGATCCATTAGAGAAGCAGTCCTGCAATGTGCGCCAGCCATGACAATCCCTACAGAGATGAGGGGGATTTCAGCTTGGCGCACGCTTCATTTTCTACTAAAATGAAGATATACATACAAAATGCGTTAGGGTGGAGGGTTCAGCATGGATTTGCAATTGCAGGGAAGAACAGCGATAGTGCTTGCATCAACGAAAGGATTGGGCAAAGCGACCGCATTGATGTTGGCGAAGGAAGGGGCCAACGTGGCGATTTGCGGACGAGATGAAGCGGCCTTGGCAGCGGTCAGTACCGAAATCGAGCAGGCAAGCGGCCAAGCGCCCCTGGCGATAAAGGTCGATGTGCGGAATGCCCAGGATATTGAGCGTCTTGTACAAGCGACAGCCGAGCGTTTCGGTTCCGTTGACATACTGATCAACAATGCGGGTGGTCCTCCTGCTGGCTCATTTGATCAGATGACGGATGAGATGTGGCAGCAAGGCTTCGAACAAAATCTGTTGAGCTATGTGAGAGCGATTCGCGCCGTCTTGCCATACATGCGCAAGCAGCAGTTCGGGCGGATTATCAATTTTACGTCTTCCTCGATCAAGGAGCCGATCGCCAATCTGATTTTGTCCAATACGTTCCGCACCGGAATCGTGGGGCTGGCGAAAACACTCTCGACGGAATTGGGGCCGGATGGCATTCTGATCAACACGATTGGACCGGGACGCATCGCCACGGATCGCGTAGCCTCTTTGGATGAAATTACCGCCGGACGCTTGCAAATCGACAAGGATACCGTCCGTCAACAAGCGGAGGCAAGAATTCCACTCGGTCGCTATGGCCAACCGGAAGAATTTGCCCGCGTCGTGACCTTCCTCGCTTCGCCTGCGAACAGCTATGTATCCGGGCAAGCGCTGCTCGTCGACGGCGGCATGGTGAAATCGATTTAATCAACCAAAAGGAGTGTTGCCTGTGAGCAAAGAAAGTTCATTTGACATCGTATCCAAGGTGGATTTGTCGGAAGTGACCAACGCAATCAACATCGCGGTAAAGGAAATCGAAAACCGGTTTGATTTCAAGGGCAGCAAGAGCACTATCACGTTGGATAAGGACAAGGAAGAAATCGTCATCGTTTCTGACGATGAATACAAGCTGGGGCAAGTGAAGGACGTGTTGCTTGGCAAGCTGATCAAACGAGAGGTTTCCATCAAAAACCTCGAGTACCAAAAAATCGAACCGGCATCAGGCGGTACGGTACGCCAGCGCGTCAAGCTGCTCCAGGGAATCGATAAAGAAAATGCCAAAAAGATCAATACGATCATTAAAGACACCGGACTGAAGGTAAAATCGCAAATTCAGGACGACCAAATTCGTGTTGTCGGCAAGAGCAAGGATGAGCTGCAGGCGATTATCACAGCGATCCGCAAAGCGGATTTGCCGATTGAGGTCCAATTCCTGAACTATCGATAGGACAAATTCCTGATTCTATTCTTCTTCCTTTTCGCGTATGCATGTACAAAAAGCGTGGAAAGGAAGAAGCGGAAATGAGAGTATTCATTATTAATGCGAGACGACTGATGATTGGTGCGGCCGTTTTGATAGTCGTTCTTGTAGCCGGAATGATTCTTATGCTAAGCCAATCGCAAGATGTTTCCTCCCATTCGTTCCAAAATGATATCGGCAGTCTGCAAACGGTCGGGGATGCATCAAACGATAGCCTCAACCTTCAGCTGCCAACCTTGGCCATGGATGTTACCCTGCTCGATAACAACAAAGCGAATGTCAAGTTGCTGACGCAGAACTTCCAGTTTGTGACGGATGGCAAAAGCGAGATGGTTACAGCAGAGCACGGAAAAGGGCATGCGCACATTTATCTCGACGGCAAACTGATCGCCAAGGTGTTCGACTCTGAGTTCGTCTTGACGAAACTGCCGAAGGGTGAGCATGAACTGCGCGTGGAACTCGCTTACGGCAACCATACTCCGTACAAGGTTGATGCAGCACAGAAATTTGTTGTCAAATAAGCGTTCGCCAAAAAGCGTGCCGTTCAGTACGGGCGCTTTGTTTTTTGGCGCAGCCTTAGATGTAAAGAAAAAAGCAGGGGAGAGATCCCCTGCCTGCAGTGTCTGATTAATACGTATGGTTTTTTTCGAACGCGGAGATTTTATCTTCTTGCTGCAACGTGATGCCAATGTCGTCGAGTCCGTTCAGCAGGCAGTAGCGACGATAGTCGTCCACTTCAAAGCTGTAGGACAGGCCGTAGTTGTCGGTCACGGTTTTGGCTTGCAGATCGACCGTCAATTCATACTGTTCGTATTGATTTGCACGATTGAACAGCTCATCCACTTGCTCTTCGGACAACTTGATCGGCAGCATGCCATTTTTGAAGCAGTTGTTGTAGAAGATGTCGGCAAACGACGGTGCGATAATCGCGCGGAAGCCGAAATCGTTCAATGCCCAAGGCGCGTGCTCACGGGAGGAACCGCAGCCGAAGTTATTGCGACCGAGCAGGATCGTCGAGTTTTTGTAAGCAGGCGTGTTCAGGATGAAATCCTTGATTTCCTCGCCTTGCGGAGTGAAGCGCCATTCGTAGAACAGGAATTGACCAAAGCCGGTGCGCTCGATGCGCTTCAGAAATTGTTTCGGGATGATGGCATCCGTATCCACGTTTACGCGGTCGAGTGGTGCGGCAATACCAGTCAGGGTAACAAATGCTTCCATATCAAAAATCTCCTTTCACGTATCCGTGGATTTAGACGGTTGCGGTTTCTTTCAGCCATTCACGAACATCGACGAAATGTCCGGCGATTGCAGCGGCAGCAGCCATTTCAGGGCTGACGAGATGCGTGCGGCCGTCACGTCCTTGGCGACCTTCGAAGTTGCGGTTGGAGGTGGAGGCGCAGCGATCGCCCGGTTCGAGAATATCAGGGTTCATCGCAAGGCACATCGAGCAACCGGACTCACGCCATTCGAAGCCTGCTTCTACAAAAATCTTATCGAGTCCTTCTTGCTCCGCACGCTCTTTGACTGCTTGCGAGCCTGGAACAACGATTGCGTTAACGGAAGGGGAGACTTTGCGTCCTTTGGCAACGACAGCCGCGCGGCGCAGATCCTCAATCCGACCGTTTGTACAGGAACCGATGAAGACGCGGTTGACGGAAATGTCGGTCATTTTGGTGCCAGACGTCAGACCCATGTATTTCAAAGCATCTTGTGCAGCTTTACGTTCTGCCGTAGTAGAGAAATCGTCCGGATTCGGTACAACATTGCTAATGTTCGTACCCATGCCAGGACTTGTTCCCCATGTGACTTGCGGTTCAATATCGGCTGCGTT
>JBLNEJ010000578.1:0-2933 GCA_050262535.1 Clostridia bacterium | reverse complement strand
GTCTCCGAAATCGCGCTCCAGTACGGCATCATGACAACCGGTTTGCCTTCACCGCGCCCCACCAAATCCAGCCAAAAATATTTCGAGTTTTTGAATTTATCCATATCTCGCACCGCTTTATCCATTTGCACCAAACCTTCATGAATGGCCAAATACATCGAAGTTTCCAGTTCGCAGGCGTGGTTGATCCCACCCGGATTTTCCGATTCACGGATTTCATTCGCCAGATCGATGACCGGTTGCAAGTCCCAATGGGAAATCGATGCGCACATCACCTCTGGATATTCGAGAATGGTTTGGCGAGCGACAACCTGCAAAAGTGGGACGTTGCTGCCGTGACCATTCATCAGCAGAATCCGCTTGAACCCTTGGTGCGCCAAACTTCTGCACACATCCGTCACATAGCTGATGAACGTTTGTGAACTGATGGAAATGACACCGGGAAAATCCATCTGATGCGGCGCATAGCCGTGGTTGATCGCCGGAATGACGACCATATCAGCAGGGCTTTTCTGTGCTGCACGAATGCAAACCTCGTTTGCCAATACCAAATCCGTATCGACCGGCAGATGATGTCCATGCTCCTCTATCATCGCAACAGGAACGACCGCCACCCGTTCTTCGCGAATTACTTGCTGAATTTCTGGCCAGGTCATTTGACCAAACATGTACTTTTCCATTATGGTTTGCCCTCCGCTTGTTGGTTTTCCGACGAATTGCTGCTTCTGAACTCTTCGATTATTTCGTTTTGCAACGATGGAGCCTGAATTGCTTTATATCCGGTCAAAGCCATCGCCAAGCCAGCTTGCAGCATTGTGTCATAGGCGTGCTCAGTGTTGCACATCTCAGCGAATTCCGGCGTATGGCCAGGTATCAGTTGATCGGTCAAAGACAGGACGGGATGAATCGATGGCACGACCCGACTGACATTGCCCAAATCGATCGAGCCCATCCCTTCCTTGTGACGTGTCGGATCAACATATCCCGTTTCCTGCAAAGACTCCTTGAAAAGATTGGCCAATCGCCGATTGCTCACCATCGCATCATAAAAATGACCGATTGGCTTGATTTCCAAAGTGGTTCCTGTGCTTAATGCCGCACCTCTGGCGCAATCCAGCACACGCTCGACCACCTCTTGTAAATACCGATTATCCAGCGAACGAATGCAAAACTCTGCAACCGCCCGCTCTGGAATGACATTGGTCACCAGCCCGCCTTCCTTGATAATGCCGTGTAGACGCACATCCGGCTTTACATGCTGGCGCAACGCATTGACCGCGTTGAACGTTTGAATGACTCCGTCCAGCGCATTTCTGCCTTCCCAAGGCTCTGATGCCGCATGAGCAGGCTTTCCGTGAAAAATGAACTCATAGGAATGAAACGCCAACGATTCCGTATGAAAGACCGTTTCACATCCGGGGTGAAACATCATACAGATGTTCACGTCCTGAAACACGCCAGCGTGAAGCAAGTCGATTTTGCCCCCGCTACCTTCTTCATCCGGCGTACCGATCACGCTTACTTGAAAAGGCAGATCGCTGCCAGCCAGACTGTGCGCCAAGGCAACCCCAGCCGTAATGCTCGCCATGCCGATCAGGTTGTGGCCGCAAGCATGACCGATTTCTGGAAGGGCATCGTACTCAGCGCAAAAAGCGACGTGATACCCGCCTGTGCCTTGACCAAAGCGGGCGATGTACGCTGTTGGCAAGTTGCCCACGCCTCTCGTTACCGTAAAACCTTTCGCTTCCAAATAGTCGCACATATTCGTGGAAGCAAACACTTCTTCTAGCCCCAGCTCCGGGTTAGCAAAAATCTGTTTCCCGAGCAAAACGAGCGCATCACGTTCTCGTTCGACGATCTCTCTTAATTTGGTCAGGCTCTCCATTTTGCTTCCCCTTTCTTGTTACACGAGATGGCAGGAAACATAATGCTCCGGTTCTACTTCTACCAAACGTGGGGATTCGGTTCGGCAGCGGTCCGTTGCGACTGGACATCGCGGGTGAAAACGGCAGCCTCCGGGAGCATTGCCGGGATCCGGTGTTTCCCCTTTCAAAATGGTACGCTTCCGGTTCATGCGTTTCTCCGGGGTGGGCATGACAGACACCAGTGCTTGCGTATAGGGATGCAGACCGCCTCCCGCAATCAGCTCCGCACTGCCGATTTCCACGATCTTGCCTAAGTACATGATGGCAACACGGTCGGAGATAAGCCAAGCAAGCGAGAGATCGTGGGTGATGAACAGGTAGGAAATCGACCGCTCATCACGCAGTTTCACCATCAACTTCAAAATGTCCGCCCGCACAGATACATCAAGCATGGACACAGGCTCATCCGCTACGATGAAAGAAGGGTTGAGAATTAATGCCGCGGCGATAACCACCCGCTGTCTTTGACCACCGCTCAGCTCATGCGGATATCGGTACAAGAATTGCTCCCCCGGTTTGAGCCCTGCCCATTCCAATGCTTGCACCACACGCTCCTGCAAATTCGCTTCCGATCCTGCCATGTCATGCACCCGCAACGGCTCGGCGACAATATCAAAAATCAAATCCTTTGGATTCAGCGACTGATACGGGTCCTGAAAAATCATTTGCGCCTTTTTGCGAAACGCCCGCAAATCCTGGCGGCGAATCTCTTCTCCGGCAAATGTGACGCTCCCCTCGGTTGGCTTCACAAGTTGGAGTAGCGTTTTGCCCAATGTGGTTTTTCCGCTGCCGCTCTCGCCAACCAGCGAGAAAATTTCGCCATCGTATATAGACAAGTCAATACCATCAAGTGCGCTAACTGTTCGTTTCTGCTTGGAAAACAGATCGCGCAAAAAGCCCTGATGCGTTTCAAAGCGCACACTTACATCATTCGCCTGAATCAATACTCTTCGATGTGAGTTAATCATGTTGGTCCCTCCTCCAATGACAGGCCACCTCATGTTGCTC
>JBLNEJ010000577.1:0-5024 GCA_050262535.1 Clostridia bacterium | reverse complement strand
GATTGACAGCATCCCTGTTTCATGAAACACTGGTAGAAACGAAAAATACCAGGAGGGGTATATTATCATGAAGGGAACATCAATCTTCGCAGCAATCGCGCTCACCACCCTGCTTCTGGCTGGCTGTGGAGCCTCACAGCCAGAGAGCAAGCCGATTTCAGCAGAAGAAGTGGCGAAAAACGAGAAAGGCTACAAGGACATTGACCAGGCGCAAGCAAAAGCGCTGATTGAAAAAAAAAGCGTGCAGATCGTCGATGTTCGAACACCGGAGGAATTCGCCGAGGGTCACATCGAGGGGGCGCAGCTGATTCCGTTGCAGGAGCTTGAGGGGCGACTGAAAGAACTGAAGACTGACCAAGCCTACCTGATCGTCTGCCGCAGCGGCAATCGTTCGGCACAGGCCAGTGAGCTGCTGGCAAAGAACGGCTTCACCACGATTTACAACATGACAGGCGGCATGAACGAATGGCAGGGTGACGTGAGCAAGTAAAGGCACAAGCCGAATCTCCTGGAAGCATGGGAGATTCGGCTTTTTTCTATTGTACTTTTGGATAAAAATTAAAACGGCATTTGTCCCGTATGTAAATATCATGCAAAAAACGGAATCCCTATAATCGACAATAGAAAGACGAACAATCCGCTTGGCTGCTCCTGATAGCGACATGCCAGGCAGATATGCAACAAGGGAGGTAAAAATGATAGCTGGCATCGGGTTTCCGAAAATGGAGAAAGAGAGAGGAGAGAAGCGGGACTTTCTGCCACACTTTTTTTCACGGTTCGTTCCCTACGACACAACCATCTGTCTGGAACAGGGATACGGAGAAAAAATGGGGTTTACGGAAGAAGACTATCGGCAGCATCATCCACGGATTCAATTCGTCTGCAAGACAGAGGTGTACGCTCAACCGCTTGTGGTAACCGTTCGCTCGCCGGAATTCGATTGGATTGAAAGAATGCAGCCCCATGCGGCGCTGTTGGCGATGCTGCATTACGAAACCCGCCCGAATCTGGTCAACCTGCTGCGGTCCAGACAAATCAATGCCTTCTCCCTGGACGCAATCGTTGACGACCGGAACCAACGGATGGTCGTTACATATGAGATGACCGCCATGGCGGGGGTTCAGACGGCGTTTACGGAAATGAACAAGCTCTCCAGGACCAGTGTGAGTGACAAAAGGCCGTTGCGGGTAACAATCATCGGGCTTGGCAATCTCGGGTTTAACGCAGGAAAATATGCGTTTGAGCTGTTTGACCGGTTTCGGTTCCGGGAAATGGGGTACGAAGGGCTTGCCGTCACGTATTTGGATAAAACCAGTACGGTTTACCTCGAAACGGTGGCGACCATTTTGAATGAGACCGATCTGTTGATCGACGCAACGAAACGGTTTGACGCGACCCAGGTGATCATCGCGAACAAAGAGCTTGAACATTTGCCCATGGACGCAGTCATCCTTGACTTGACGGCTGACCCGTATGAGGTCAGAGAAACGGAAGTGCAGGGAAAAGCGATTGAAGGGATCCCGCATGGAAATCTGGATCAGTACGTGTTTCATCCCGATCAGCAGGAAGCCTACCAGAGCATTCCGGATATGGTGGACACAAGGCAGCGCAGAACGACGATCAGCTGCAATGCGTGGCCGGGCGTATTGGCGAAGGAATGCATGGAAGAGTACGGGCGCAAAATATGGCCGTTTCTCTTGCTGATGCTGACCAAAGGAGCCGATTACCCGTTCGATCTGAATGCGGAAGATTTCTATGAAAGGGCACTGGCCCGTTGCATGATCAGCCATTATGCGTAACTACCAATCAAGCAGGGGGAAGACAGATGTATAGAATCGGTATCGATACAGGCGGAACGAATACGGACCTTGTTTTAACCAACGTGGAAACGGGGGCGATTTATTCCGCCAAGACGGCAACAACACCTGAACATCTGATTGACGGAATTTTCACGGGAATCGAAAAAATATGCGGCTTGGCCGGAATTACGCCGGAAGAAATCAAGGAGCTGGTCTACGGCACAACCATCGTGGTCAACATGATTGCGCAAAAGGAAAATGAAGCGGTTGCACTCATTACCACCAAGGGATTCCGCGATGTGCTGGAGATTGGCCGTGCCTGGCGTGACAAGCAAATCTACAACAATTTTCTGGACAAGCCGGAACCGCTCGTTCGGCGGGAACTGCGCTTTGAAGTGGCGGAGCGGATCAATTTTCAAGGGGAGATTGTGGAGCAACTCGACGAGTCCGGGTTGCCCGAAATTGTCGCCCAGTTGAAGGAAAAAAACATTCGCTCCGTCGCGGTCTGCCTTTTGCATTCGTACCGCAATCCAGCTCATGAGCAGCAGATCAAGGCGTATCTTCTGCGGGAGTTGCCAGAATTGTATGTATCTATTTCAGCCGAAATCAATCCACAGTTTCGCGAGTATGAACGGACATCGACGACTGTGCTGAATGCATACATGATGCCCAACATGATCTCCCACATCGAAGAGTTCAATGGTGAGCTGGAACGTCGAAACATTCGCGCCAATACGTATATGATGAACGCCAATGCCGGGATTATGAGCTTTGAAAGCGCTAAGATGAAACCGGTGACTGTTTCCGATTCGGGACCGATCGGCGGGATTATTGCAGCCAATCACCTGGGCAAGCTGATGGGCAGCAGCAATCTGATTACCTTTGATATGGGGGGAACAAGCTGTGACGTTTCGCTGATCCAGCACAATCAGATCCAGTTTCGGACAGACAGCCATATTGAAGGGTATCCCATCAACATTCCTACCGTTGACCTTGATTTCATTGGAGCCGGCGGCGGGAGCATCGCCTGGTATGACAAGGGCGGCGCGCTGAAGGTAGGTCCAATCAGTGCAGGGGCGAAGCCGGGGCCAATCTGCTATCGACGCGGAGGGACGCTGCCGACCGTCACCGATGCCAATTTCGTGCTGGGACGCATTCGACCGGAGCTGTTTCTGGAAGATTTGTCCGATGTGATGGAAAAGACGAAGCAGGCCATTCTGGAAAAAATCGCTCAGCCGCTGGGACTTTCGCTGTATGAAGCGGCTGAGGGCATCATTGAGGTAGTCAATGCCAACATGATTCGGGCGATCAAGTTCGTTTCGGTTCAGAAGGGATATGATCCACGCGATTTCGCGCTCGTTTCATTCGGGGGTGCAGGCGGCCTGCATGCGGCAAAGCTGGCGGGCGAGCTCGATATTCCTCGGGTGATCGTGCCGTATTCTCCGGGAACCTTTGCCGCGATGGGACAGGTATTGGCAGACATCAAGCACGATTTCGTCCATACCGATGTTCAGGAAGCGGCACAGGTGAATCCGTCGCAGTTAAACCGAATCTTTTCACAGCTGGAGAGTCAAGGAATCGCCCAGCTTCAGGTTGAGGGAGTCGCTCCCGATAAACAGCTGCTTGTCCGTTCCTGCGAGCTGCGCTACCTGGGACAGGCGTTTGAATTGAATGTTCCGGTTCAATCCGGCGAGATCACGGAAGAAACCATCGCTGCGATGATCGAGCGATTCCATAACCTACATGAGCAAACCTACGGTCATTCGCTGCGTGGGGATCAGGTCGAGTTCGTCAACTACCGTGTTAGTGCAATCGGGATGACCGATACGCTCGATCTTGCTCGACTGGCCGATTGGGATACGGGCAGCAAAGTGGTAGAACAGCGAATCGGAGAAGTCGTATTTGACGGCAAAACGTACACGGTTCCCGTTTATGACCGCAACCAGCTCCATGCCGGGTTTTCGCTGAATGAACCGGCGATCATTGGCGAAATGGGGGCGACCACCGTCATTTATCCGGGCCAATCGCTGCGTGTGGACGAGTATCGCTCGCTCATCATTGAAACAAACGCGAACAAGGGGGCGAAGTAACATGGCGAGTCCGATTTTGATCGAGGTTGTCAATAATGCGCTCAAGTCAATTGCAGAGCAAATGACGGAGACAATGGTGCGCTCCAGCTATTCCACCATCGTCAAGGAGATGCGTGACTGCTCCTCAGCGATTTTTGACGAGAAAGGGCAAATGCTGTCCGAGGGTGCCAATATTCCGATCCATTTGAATTGCCTTGGGCCAGCGCTGAATACGATATTGACCAAGTTTTATCCGCCTGATACGTTGCGGGCCGGCGATATTATCGTGACGAATCATCCGTATGCTGGCGGTGAGTCATTGGGCAGCCACCATACGAAGGATGTGATCATGGTTGCTCCTGTCTTTTATGAGGAACGGCTGATTGGCTACGCTGTGACCATGCTGCACCATCGGGACGTCGCAGGCGTCTGGACGGGCGATTCCTGGACGGTAGAGGTGTACCAGGAAGGATTCCTGTTTGAACCGGTCAAGCTGTACGATGCCGGAGTCCGCAATGAAGCGCTGTGGCGCGTCATCCTCAACAATACCCGTGTGCCACACGACATGAAGGGCGATTTGCTCGCCCAGATTTCCGGCTGCAACATTGGGGCTAAAGGGCTACGCGAGCTGATCGGGAAATATGGCTATGAGCAGACACGGGGGATTTTTGACGAACTGCTCAATTACTCCGAGCGATTGACCCGGATGGAAATTGAAAAAATCAAGGATGGCGTATACCGGCATGAAGAGAAAATCCTCGATGACGGCTATAAGGGAGGACCGTATACGCTGAAGGTTGCGGTTACGATTGCCGGAAGTGACATTACCTTTGACTTCACGGGAACAGACCCGCAGGTGGCAGGTCCGATCAACTCTCCGTTGTCAGCCACGGTCTCGGCGGTTTACTACACCTTGAAAACGATCATCGACCCTTCGGTACCGATCAATGACGGCTGCCATCGCTCGATCAAGATTGTGGCGCCAAAAGGAACACTGGTCAATTGCCAGGCGCCGATCGGCTGCTTCCAGCGAATGGTGACGGCACACATCGTTGTGGACATGATCATGGGGGCTCTTTCGGAAGCGATTCCCGATCGAGTGATTGCCGATTCGTGCGGTTGCCTGTACGATTTTTGCTCCGCTGTCAACATGGAG
>JBLNEJ010000576.1:0-6264 GCA_050262535.1 Clostridia bacterium | reverse complement strand
AATTGCGGAAGCCATTCTTCCAACCGCTCAAATGCAAAGCCTGCATCCTGTGCTTTTTGGGTATCCATATGCCACGATTTGGGAACCCCAAACGGAGAATGATTGTCCTCCGTCGTTTCTTTGTGAATAATTGCGTTTTTGCCAACGGCTTGCTCGATCAGCTGCATGACACCGCCTACCGTGATATTTCCTGTTGAGCAAGCATTGATCGGTCCAGTCACAGGGCTGTTTTGCAGCCAGAACAAAAATTGGGCCGCATCATCGGAAGAAATAAACGACATCAACGCATCCGGGTTGGGAACCCCGATGATCGCGCCGTTGCGTACACGCTTGACCTGGTCATGCAGGCGCAGCGTGTAATCATCATCGCCAAGCACAATCGGAAAGCGCACAGCGGCAACGGGAAACTCCGCCTTTTGAAAAAACACCGCTTCTGCCTGCCGCTTTCCTTCCTGGTAGGTAAAGTCAGAACGGCTTCCCATGACGATTGGATAGCGGTACGGGTCAAAATCGGCTTCTGTCAATCGCGCAGGGCCAAAATCGTAGACCGAGAGCGTCGAGGTGAAAATGTAGCGGGCTGTTCTGCCGGAAAAGGCCTGGCACGCATCAAGCGCATTTTGGGGAGAATAGCAAATGTTGTCATAGACGATATCCCATTCGCCTTGTCGTGCTGCAGCGTGAAGCGATTCTGCATCTTCACGGTCAACGGAGAGGCGTGTGACCCGATCGCCGAACGGATCAGCGGTAATCCCGCGCGTAGCAATCGTGACGTCTGCCTGTGAATCAATCAGGTGCTGCACCAGCTTTTTGCCGAAAAAACGTGTTCCGCCCAAGACGAGCACTTTTTTCATCAGACCACCTCCTGCTTGTTTCAGGTATACTCCCTGTTCGGCGCATACATGCCCAAAACCTCCAACGCTCGTGAAACGATCTGTTCGCGCAACGTTTCGGGTGCAACCACCTCGATGCGATTGCCAAGGCCAACGGCGAATTGGCAGGCCTCCTCCTCGGTATCGAAGCTTGCCGTGACACGCACCTGTTTCCGTGGTATCTCAAGCTCTTCATGCATGATCCGTACATAACGCTTGGTACGAATATAGGAAAGCTGCTGCGGGCTGGTTGTGAATACAAGCGTAAAGCTGGGAAGGGCTGACACAAATTGCGCGGTGCTGCGAGTCCAATATTCGGCCAGATGAAAGCTGGCAGGACGGACGAATATCAGATCGGTTACGGCCGCATCCTGCACACGTGAAACACGGTACGAGCGTATGTCTTTTTCTGTGGAAGCAATCAAATACCAGACGTACCCCTTTACGACAAGACCGAGCGGATCAACCAATCGCTCGATGACAGTACCGTCGTTTTTTTGATAGGTGAGCTGCAGTCTTCGCTGTTGCCAAACTGCTTCCTGCAGAAGCGGCAAAAAAGGGATGCTTTCCCTAGAATCATGCCAGCCGGTTGAATCGACGTACAGCCGCTCGGAAACGATTGCTGCCACATTGCGCGAGCCTTCCGGAAGCGCCAGAAGCAGCTTGGTCATAGCTGAGTCTGTGGACTGCTGCCAGCCAAGCTCAGAGAGAATGCGAGCAGACTGCCCGGTGAACAAAGCGCGAATCTCGTGTTCTTTTAATCCGCTTACCAATGTACGGTATCCTTCCAGCAAGCTCCAGCCGCCATTAGCGCCACGGTCGGCAAAGACGGGGATTCCGCTCGCAGACAGCGCCTCCATGTCACGGTAAATCGTGCGAACGGAAACCTCCAGCTGCTCCGCTAGCTCAGATGCTGTCACCCGTGGATGGCGCTGCAGCAGAAGAAGAATGTGAAGCAGGCGGTCAGCTCGCATGCCGTGATTCCCTCCTTTTCTTCAAGTCGGATGATTGGAATGGTAACGTACGGAATATGACAAAAGGTGTCAACAATGCAAGCGTACGATTGGAATTGTAAAAAAACAAGTACGCAAAGGAGCGAATCGACAATGGGAGCTCTAACGGGAAAAGTAGCAGTCGTGGCGGGGGCAACGCGCGGAGCGGGACGGGGAATTGCTGTAGGATTGGGTGAGGCAGGCGCAACGGTGTATGTGACCGGTCGCAGCACGAGGCAGTCGGCGGCCACTGCGGGTCGAACGGAAACGATTGAAGAAACAGCCGAGCTGGTCACGCGTGCAGGGGGTAACGGAATCTGGATGAAGGTGGACCATACGGTGGAGGCGGAGGTTCAGGCATTGTTTGAGCGCATCAAGAAAGAGCAGAACGGTCAGCTCGATCTGCTCGTCAATGATATTTGGGGAGGAGAAAAGCTGACGAAGTGGGGTGTGCCGTTCTGGGAGCATTCTCTGGCAGACGGCTTGCTGATGCAAGAGCGAGCGGTGCGGTCGCACATGATTACGAGCTATTATGGCGTGCCGCTGATGGTTGAGCGCAAACAAGGGCTTGTCATTGAAATAACCGATGGAGTCAACTACGATTACCGCGGCAATCTTTATTACAGTCTGGTCAAAACGTCCAATATCCACCTGGCGCATGCAATGGCCGCTGATCTCAAGCCATACGGCATCACCGCTCTGTCGCTCACCCCAGGCTTTCTCCGCTCGGAAGAAATGCTCGACTACTTCGGAGTGACAGAGGCAAACTGGCGTGACGCGGTCAAAACGGAACCACACTTCATCGCATCCGAGACCCCGGCCTATATCGGCCGCGCCCTAGCAGCGCTCGCTGCCGACCCGAATGTGCACGAAAAAAACGACCAAGCGCTCAGCACCTGGGGGCTCGTTCATGAATACGACTTCACGGACGTGGATGGCAGCCAGCCGGATTGGGGAAAATATTTTCGCGAGCATGTGGAAGAAAAGTGAAAAGATAGAATGAATCAGGTTGAGGCTCTCCAATAACGGAGAGCCTCAAGTTCGTTTTCGTATAAAAAAGTTGGTGCGAGAGTAGTCTTTTATCTGTATTCCCCCATCATTTACCGTAGTAAATGATTGGTTTTCAGGTTTATTTAGGAAAAGATCGAGCATAAGAAAAGTCGGTCAAGGAAAACGGAGAAAACAGCGAGGGCCTTTGGGGCACCTACCGAGCCGGAATAACCCCCAGAAGGTGTCCCAATTGCCCGGAGCGTTTTCTCCGTTTTCCTCCCTCCACAACCGCTCGACGGAAGGGGATTTTCGAAGCATAAAGCCCGAACAAACACAACCAAATCATCATACATAATAAACATAAGTATTTAAAAAATACAGATATAGTTCATACCTTGCGTTATAATTATTCTTATTATAAAATGGTAATTGAGAATGGATTGAGAATGAATCATGGAGGGAATTTTCGATGAGCGTACCACATCTGCAAATAAACAATCTTCGTGCAAAGATCGAGGACAAGGAAATTCTAAAGGGTCTCTCGCTAGAAATCAAGGGGGGAGAAGTGCATGCCATCATGGGGCCGAACGGAACGGGTAAATCGACCCTGGCTTCCACACTGATGGGCCATCCGAAATATGAAGTAACCGATGGTTCGGTCAGCTTGAACGGCGAAGATCTTTTGGAAATGGCAGTGGATGAGCGCGCCCGTGCGGGTCTGTTCCTGGCGATGCAATATCCTTCTGAAATCAGCGGTGTTACCAACTCCGACTTCCTGCGCTCCGCAATCAATGCGCGCCGTGGCGAAGGCAACGAGATTTCGCTGATGAAATTTATCCGCGAAGTGGACAAAAAGATGGGCGTACTGGAAATGGACGAAGCTTTCTCCCATCGTTATCTGAACGAAGGCTTCTCCGGCGGGGAGAAGAAGCGCAATGAAATTTTGCAAATGATGATGATTGAGCCTAGCATTTGCATTTTGGACGAGATCGACTCCGGTCTTGACATCGACGCACTGAAAATCGTTGCAAACGGCGTAAACACAATGCGCGCAGAAGATCGCGGCTTCTTGATCATCACGCACTACCAGCGCCTGCTTAACTATATCAAGCCAGATTTTGTACACGTCATGATGCAAGGACGCATCGTAAAATCCGGCGGTCCTGAGCTTGCAGAACGTCTGGAAGCGGAAGGCTATGACTGGGTCAAGGAAGAACTCGGAATCGTCGACGAAACTGTAAACGCTGGTGCGTAATTGAAGGGAGGAGCAAACGATGAGTGTGGATGTACAGCTCCGCTTCGGACGCGAAGCGATTACTGCTTACTCACAAGCAAACAATGAGCCCGCATGGGTATTAAATAAACGATTGGCCGCTTTTGACTCCTGTAGTTCGCTGGAACTGCCGAAGCTGGAGAAAACCAAAATCGACAAGTGGAACTACGACCAGTTCAATCCGTTCGTCACCGAGGCGAAAGCAACGGCAGCGGATCAGCTGGATGCGGTTGTCATCGAGCAAATTGATGCAAGCAACGTGAAAAACCTGTTGGTGCAAAAGAATGCCTCCACCGTATTCTTTGCCAAGACAGACGAGCTGGATGCGCAAGGCGTGATTTTTACCGACCTTGCAAGTGCACTGGCTAACCACGGCGAGCTGGTTCAGAAATACTTGAACACCGTTGTGAGCGCCGATGAGCACAAGCTGACAGCATTGCATGCTGCCGTGATGAATGGCGGGGTATTCCTCTACGTACCGAAAAACGTCGAGTTTTCCGTTCCGGTACAGGCTGTCTACCAGGTAGCAGGCGACCATTCGTTGGTTGCACCGCACGTATTGATCGTGGCCGAAGCGAACAGCAAGGTAACGTATGTAGACACATTCGTATCCGGCGAGGGTACCTCGATGGTTGCAAGCAGCATCGTGGAAGTGTTTGTCGGTGCGGGAGCATCGGTGCAGGTTGCATCCGTGCGCTCGCTTTCCGAATCGGTTCACGACTATGCGTTCCGCCGTGCGGTTGTAGATCGCGACGGAAAAATGGAATGGATCTTGGGCGAGATGAACGACGGCAACACCGTTGCGAACAACACGACGCTGCTCAAAGGAAATGCGTCCTTTGCCGACACCAAATCCGTTTCCATCGGTCGCGGCGAACAGCGCCAGAACATCACGTCCGCTGTCCAGCACTTCGGGCTTCACTCCGAGTCTGACATGGTTAGCAAGGCGGTCATGACCGACGAGGCCGTCACCATTCTGAACGGCATTACCAAAATTGAAAAAGGCGCCACCAAAGCAAACGGAGTACAGGCGAACAACATCCTGATGCTCTCGGAAAAGGCACGCGGCGACGCCAACCCAATTCTCCTCATTGACGAAGACGATGTAAAAGCAGGCCACGCAGCATCGGTTGGACGCGTCAGCGAAGAAAGCATTTACTACCTGATGTCGCGTGGAATTTCGCGCAGACAAGCGGAACGGTTGATTATTCTCGGATTCCTGGACACGGTTGTTGCCCAAATCCCGGTGGAAGAAGTGAGAAACCGTCTTCGCCAAGCGCTTGAAAGGAAGCTGGGCTAAATGAATGCCAAGGAAATTCGCGAGCTTTTTCCGATTCTCAATCAGCAGGTGAACGGTCACCCGCTGGTCTATTTGGACAGCGCTGCATCTTCTCAGAAACCGGTGCAAGTGATTGAAGCACTTGATCATTACTATCGAACAAACAATGCCAACGTTCATCGTGGCGTGCACACGCTCGGGAATCGGGCTACGGATGATTTTGAAGGAGCGCGGGAAAAAATTCGCGCTTTTATCAACGCCAAGGAGACGGCCGAGATCATCTACACAAGAGGGACGACGACGGCTCTCAATCTGGTCGCAACCGCTTATGGCCGTGCATTCCTGAAGCCGGGTGACGAGATTGTCACGACGCTTGTCGAGCACCACAGCAATTTTATTCCATGGCAGCAGGCAGCTAAGGCGACAGGTGCCACCTTCAAATTCATCCCGTTGGCGGATGACCTGACCGTTACGCTGGATGCTGTGAAGGCAACGATTACGGATAATACCAAAATCGTAGCGATTCACCACATTTCCAACGTATTGGGCGACACTACCCCGATCAAGGAAATTGCGCAGATCGCTCACCAGCATGGCGCGATTCTCGTCGTGGATGGAGCGCAAAGCGCTCCGCACAAAAAGGTCGATGTACAGGATTTGGATTGCGATTTCTACGCGTTCTCCGGTCACAAGATGTGCGGACCGACGGGAATCGGGGTACTCTATGGAAAACGCGAGCTTCTGGAAAAGATGGAGCCGATCGAGTTCGGCGGCGAAATGATCGATTTCGTTTATCTTGAGGACTCCACTTGGAAAGAGCTTCCGTATAAATTCGAAGGCGGAACCCCGATTATCGCCGGT
>JBLNEJ010000575.1:0-9284 GCA_050262535.1 Clostridia bacterium | reverse complement strand
GTGGATGATGATGGGCGAATGGGCCCTGCTGATGGGTGATGAAGAGCGAGTGAAACGAATGCTAGCAGCAGCCGAACAACTCTATATTGAGGGACCACGCCAAAACTACTGGTTGATCCATGAAGCGGCTGCCTTCATACGTCTTTCGATGCTGCTTGGCAACACAGGTTGAAAGCTGCTGCCGCTCATTATGGGCGGCGCAGCTTCAGCTTCTCCACAATGCTCAAAAACAGCTTGTAGGTTTCATTCATCTCTTCATTCGGTTTCAACGTTTTTTTGTACCGTGCATAATCCTCGTACAATTCATCGAGGCCTTCTTCAATCAATTCTTTTTCCGGCTTTGTCAACATTGCTTGTTCACTCCTCTTTTATTTGGAAATGCTCAGGTATGGAACCAATTCACCGTCTTCAAACAAGAACGGAATCGGACAAACCGGAACATCTCCTTTTTGGGCAAAATCATACGTGACCCGCGCCAATAGCTGTGCTCCACGCTCGTCACCAATGTCTGCTATGATCAGCACATCGTGATGGGGAATGGCAACCCCAAGCTGGTAACCCTGCCGGTTTTGGTCGTATTCACAAATCAACTCCGTCAAAAGTACACGGCTTGCCGCATAGCCATCGCTTGGACTGATGAAATGGATGCGGTTTTCTCCGAGCTGCTGCGTTCGCACGGGAACATCCAACCTCTTCAGGTTGTACATGGACAGTTCATGAAGCCGCTCTGGTTCAAGCCCCGCCTCCTCAAGCATCGATGTCGTGATCAAAAAATACCCTTTCGGCAGATCACACGCATATAAGACAATCGTTTCCGCTGTATGCTCGCGAAATACAATGCCTTTGCGAACCATTCCTTCTCCGATAAAGGAACGATGCCGCAGCACAGGCAACAGGTGCTCCGTTTTCCCGACGATCGACCGAGGTTGCCCGATGGAATCACGCATTCGTTCGTCCTGATCCATCCCTTCCCCTCCTTTCCCGATTCATTTCTTTGAGGCACTTTACTCCCATGGTGGACTGTCATCCGACGAAGAAGGGGAAATTGGCACTTCCTGTCTCTCTGCCCGATTGAACGTTCCCAGTATTTCGTCAAGCTCTTTCGGTCGCAAAAACTCAACAGGCGACATGCCCTTCTCGAAATTGAGCGACTCCCCTTCAAGGATAACCACGTAGGTTCCGTTTCGTTTTCCAATATGTATACGATCCCCGTAATCAGCCAGCAGCGCGCGAATCTGGATATGATCCAGCTTGAACTTGAGCTCAACCTCGGGCTGTCGATCGGTAATCAGCTGTGCCGCTTCGAGAACCGTTTCGTGCTCCCAGCGTTCTGCCAGTTCCCGCTTCGGGCTAGCCGCCATCAATTCGATCGCTTCCTCCTCCTGTCTGCGCTCCTGTGATTCCTCGGGGTGGATCATTTCGATATGCTGGCGCGCCAGGGAGATGACCTCTTGGGAGACAAGCTCTGTAACCGTTTGTGGATAGTCGATATACTTCAGAAACTCTTCAAAATAGCGTGCGTGGGAAAATTGATGGATTTTCACGTGATACGGGTCAACCATGCCGACCTCAAGCATAAGCGGGAACATGATGGATTTCATATTTTTGGCGTTGATTGCCATCTGCACGTTGTTGATCAAGCTACGCTCATCCGTAATGACCGCGGTCTTCTGCTCGAAGTCACATTTCAAGATGAACAGAAACCGATCCTCAAAGTATTCTAATCGCGTCTTAACAATAATGAGCACGCCACCGCGAACTTGTGAGGTTCGCTGATAGGCCATAATGAGCTCACGGCAATGACGATTGATATCATCGTTGCCGGATGCTGCCAGCAACTGCTGAAACTGTACATAATTCGGATTGGAATCGAGCATATGCCCTTCCACAATCACAAACCGTCCCAGCTTGGTTGGGCTGCTCTCGTTTTTGGGATTCGGTTCAACCTTCCGCTTGGCAATTCGGCTGAACTCGCCGTCAAGAAAGGACCGAAGTTCGCTTGTTCGATATTCCTCACCTGTCAAAAGCTTTTGCATACGGATCTGTTTGGAAGCAGCCTCATCTTCCCCTGTTTCCATGACCGTAAATTGTAACCATTCGATTTCAAAATTCATTCTCCGACCCCTGCCTTGCTGTGTTTCTCACATCCAATCGATTATAGCAGAGCGAGGAATGCAGGGAAAACCCCGATTTGTTAGAATAAGGAGGAATCGACATTTTCCTTAAGGAGGTGCAGGCGACCCGTGTGGCAAAAAGGCAAAGAATGGTTGGAGCGCATCTGGATCAATCGCCCGCACAGAATTGGGACTGTCATTCAGACGTACCGGATTGAAGAAATACTCGGAATCGGCAGTTACGGCATTGCCTACAAAGCCGTTCATCTCCCTAGCGCAACCACCTATGTGATCAAACAGGTAAAGCCCAGCTTGCGCGATACACCGAAGGGAGAACTGCTGCAAGTGTATGAAGCCCGCGTTTTGCAAGCATTGGACCATCCAGCCTTTCCGAAGCTGATTGAACGTTTTACCGATAAACAGAACCACTATCTGGTCATGTCTCATATGACCGGCATCACATTCGAGCAGCTCTTGTTTGAACGACAGCATGGATTTGGCGAGCGGGAGTCGGTCGCCATCGTCAAACGAATTGCCGAACTGGTGATGATCCTCCATCAACATCACATCATTCACCGCGATGTCCGCATCCCCAATGTCCTGCTTGATGGAGAAAAGCTGTCGATCATCGATTTCGGATTGGCCCGCTTTATTGGCGATGCGCCCACGTACACGAACGTATCGATCGACAGCTATCCGGAGGAAAAACAGCTGAAGCGCGCCATCTCGCCTACAAGCGATCTGTATGCATTGGGACACTTTCTGTTGTTTTTGCTGTACTCAACCTATGAATCCAAAGAGGGGCAGCCAGAACAAAGTTGGGAGGAGGAGCTTTCGCTTTCTCCTGCACTTGTCGGCATCATTCGGCGTCTGTTGCAGGCAGACCAACCATATGCAAGCGTGGCCGAATTTCTGCTGGCGCTTGAAGCAATCGAACTTGTCTAAAACGAAAACGGTATCCCGATCACAGATACCGTTTTTTTGCATCACTGTTATTCTTGAATCGGTTGTGCTTTTGCCTCTTCGATCTTCGTTTTCAGCTCCGCTGCTTCACGCTTCAACGTTTGACGTTCATGCTTCGATAGCTCCTCGCCGCCAACCTCTCCATTCACCAGTACACGTTCTTCATACAATCGATCTTTCCGCATCGATAGCGCTCCTTTCAACCAAACACGTAACGGAATTGAGCTATTGCTCTCCTCCTACTTTGTTCCAAAGGTACGCTTCTTATGTATCCGCGGCGGTTTCTCCGACTTTGGCTTCGGGTCGCGCAGCTCGCCGAATGCCATCTCTTTTTCGATGATCGGAATTCCGGTTTTTTTCGCAAACTTATCCACAATGAACCGTTCATTAGGGGTGATGACCGAAAAGACAAGTCCTGCCGCACCCATACGTCCGGTTCGCCCGCTGCGATGAATGTAAGCATCGGCATCGATCGCCGGATCGAAATGGATAACGGTCTCAATCCCTTGAATGTCCAAGCCTCTGGCCGCCACGTCTGTCGCGATCAGAACCGGAAACGCCCGCTTGCGGAAATCCGCTAACGTACGGCTTCGCTCCTCCTTGCTCGTCTCCCGATGGATCAAGCGGCACTCCAGATTGTGATAGTTGAGCTTGGATTGAATCTCCTCGACTCTCTCCAACGTATTGACGAACACGATGGCTGATTTCGTCTCCAGCAGCCGAATCAGCTTGCGCAGTGTCTCCGCTTTTTTTCGCGCTTCACTAACCAGGTAAAAGTGAAGCACACTGTACTTCGCTTCCGGAGCAGCGGTTTGAATGACAACCGGCTCCTCATCCATAAAGGAGCGGATCATCTCGACAACCGCTTGCGGCATCGTAGCGGAGAAAAAGAGCCGTTGCGTATCACGCAGCACCCTTTTGCTCAACTGCTTGATGGCCTCGGCAAAACCTCGATCAAGCATCCGGTCGGCTTCATCGACAACAAGCGTCCGCACAGCATGTACTTTTACCTTCCGCTGTTCAAGCAATTCGAGCAGGCGACCGGGTGTGGCAACAAGAATGGAAGGGTGTTTTTTCAACCGTTCCAATTGGCGCTTTACATCGACTCCGCCAATCATTGCTTCAGCAAATAATCCAATCGCAGCTGTCATCAGCTCTGCTTCCTTGGTAATCTGCATGACCAGCTCATGTGTTGGCGCAAGAATCAGCGCTTGAATGTCTTTGCTGTTCGGGTCGAGCTTCTCGCAGATTGGCAGCAAATATGCGAGGGTTTTGCCTGAGCCGGTAGGCGATTCCGCGATCAGATTTTTACCTGCTAGGACAGCTGGAATAGCTTCAGCCTGAACCGGCGTTGGCACCTCCAGCTTTCGTTCACGAAGTGTATGTAATAAGGGTTCTTTCGAAAGAAGCGTTGAAAACGTATGAGACACAGTAATCCTCCTGACAACGTGGCATATCAACGGATAGCTTACCATGTTTTGGACCCAAAAGAAACATCGGCACGACAAAGCGAAGGCGAAATCCCTGCGGATTCCGCTCGCTTTCGAACATGTTACTGGTTGGAGTCCAGACGGGTTTCCCTTTTCTCCATTTTGTCGTGCCGATCTTTCTCGGAATGCTGATTATGAGTGCCCGGCGGATTCTTCCGATACTCTTCCACTTGCTCCTGAAATTCCTTGTCATATCCTCTCATCAGCTGATCACCTCCTTCCATTACCTTTCCCCCAATGTTCACATGTCATGCCGAGTGAAACCAGTCAAGCTGGGATGAAACTTTTTCATCAATCATACGTCAAAAGTAATAAGACTTTTGCCAGCAAATTGAGATGCGAAAGAGAGGAATCGGTATACCTTTATGATGCCAACCGTAACCCAGGCACGTACACCACGCAACAAGAGCAGGAAACGGCGACGGTCACGCTTTCGACTCTTTTTAAAAATGACCTTCATTATGTTCGTAATGCTGACCGGCATGGCGCTTGGAAGTGTTATCTTTCTGTTTACGACAGATGCAGGCGAGGAACTTCGGGAATGGGCTGCCGGGACGTTGTTGACGACCCAGCATGATTATTGGGCGCCCTATACGTTTATCCCGGCAGAGAAACTGGCGTTGCTCAAGCAGCAAATCCAGCATCCCACTGTCGAAAACTCTGCTCCCGCCGCCACAGCTCCCGTTACGGAAACGGAAGATCCGCCAACCGAAACACCGCAGCGTGATTTGATCGAAATCGAAGAGATCAATGTGAAAAAAAGCGGTTATTTCTTCAAAGGAAAAATCATGTCGATCTCCGACCCGAACCGTGTCCATCTCGTTGTGACCAATCGGAAGGATCGCGGCGATTTGCTCGATGAATTTACGAAAAAGCACAATGCATTGGGGATCGTGAATGCAAGCGGATTTAGTGATCCGGACGGCTATGGCAAAGGAGCAAAAGCGTTTGGCCTCGTGATCAGCGACGGCAAAATCCTGCAGTCCTACAACCCCCGAAGTGGTGAAACAGCGCTTGCCCTTACCTATGATGGCCGCTTGATTACCGGCAGCTATTCGGCAAAGGAACTGATTGACATGGGGGCACGCGACGCAATGAGCTTCCGCCCTCAACTGATCGTCAATGGCAAAAACATGTTTGCCAACCAACCGGCGAAAAGCTGGGGCATTCAGCCTCGGACGGCCATCGGCCAGAAGGCAGACGGCACGATCTTGTTTGTCGTCATCGACGGGCGACAGCCCGATCACTCCATCGGCGCCAGCATGAAGGACTTGGCTGACCTGCTGGCCGAACACGGTGTGGTCAATGCGATGGCGATGGATGGCGGTTCAAGCTCCATGATGCTCCATAACGGTCAAGCGATTACGAAAACGTCTTGCCCGTACGAGCGCGGTCGTTATCTGCCGAATGCATGGGCTGTTTTTTAATCATGAAATCGTGACGAAGAAACGGAACGCGGTTTTCCTTACAGGAGACCGCGTTTGTCTTGCAAAAGCCATTTCAGATGAGGGGTGAACTTGTTGGAACGAATCATCATTCAAAAAGTTACGCATGTATCCGTCACCGAACTGGACCATCTTGTGGACGAAAGCGCGGCGTCCGGTTATCATTTCGTGACGAAGCTCGTGGAGGAATACAAAAGCGGCGTGAATCGCTTTTCCAAGCCGGGAGAGGCATTGTTTGCCGCTGTAGATCCGAAGACCGGTCAGATTGTCGGCGTAGGCGGGCTGAACCAAGACCCGTACACGAATCTCCCAGAGGTCGGACGCGTTCGACATGTTTATGTCGCTGCCAACTATCGTCAGCTGGGAATCGGACGCATGCTTTTGACGCAGATCCTATCTGCTGCCGACGGACATTTCCGACTGCTCACATTGCGTACAAGCAATCCGGCAGCCGACCGTCTTTATCAGCAAATCGGGTTTCTCAAGGATGATCGCATTGCACACGCCACGCACTATTTTGTGTTAGCCCCGTAGCCTTTGTTTCTTGCATATTCTTCCCTTGTGAGGCCAAATACTTCGACGTCTTCAAAAACGCCCCACTTTTTGATATGTTTCGGCAGGACACCTTCCGCAAGTAACCCGGACTTTATCAGCACCTTGCGTGACGCTTCATTTTTTACCATGATGGAGGCGTAAATCCGGTTTAGTTCCAGTTCTTCAAATCCGTACACGACAAGTCGCTTGGCCGCTTCTGACGTATACCCGCATCCCCAGTAAGGAACCCCCAGCCAATAGCCGATCTCGGCTCGTTGATGCTGTTTGTTCACACGTAGCGTAATTGCGCCGATGCATGTATTCTCCCGTTTCGTCGTCATGGCAAACGTATAGAGGTTCCCTTTGACCACCAATTGACGGTGGGCAGAAATCCACTCAGCTGCTTCTCCTTTTGGATAAGGATGGGGAATTTGCAAGGTCGTCGCTGCAATCCGTCTGTCACTGGCCAGCTCCTCTACGCGAGCCGCATCCGCCAGCGTAAACGGGCGCAAACGTAGCCGTTCTGTCTCCAATACCGGTATCATGCTTGTACCCTCCTTCTCAGGATAGAAAACAAGGCAGAGCACTGTTTATGCCCTGCCTTGTTCGTTTCCATCTTCTATTATTACGCCCGAATGGTTTCTTTTTCCTGCATATGTGCCCATTCTTCCACATTCCATACTTTGGTTACCCAATCCTCGTAGAATTCAGGCTCGTGGCAAACCAGGAGAACAGTTCCTTTGAACTCCTTCAATACCCGCTGGAGCTCAGCCTTGGCAACTACGTCCAAGTGATTCGTCGGCTCGTCAAACAGCAGGAAGTTGGCTTCACGTTGCAGCAACTTGCACAGACGCACTTTCGCCTGCTCGCCCCCTGACAACGCTGCCATCGAGCGATTGATGTGTTCGTTGGTCAACCCGCAGCGTGCCAATGCCCCACGCACCTCATGATTGTTCAGGTGGGGGAATTCGTTCCAAACCTCATCGAGAGCGGTCACAGGGCGCGGCTTCACTTCCTGCTCGAAGTAAGCCGGATACAGGAAATCCCCACGCTCCAGCTTCCCGCCAAGCGGCTTCACAGTACCGAGGATCGTTTTGAGCAGGGTGGACTTTCCGACACCGTTCATCCCAACGATTGCGACCTTGTCCCCACGTTCCAGACTCATTGTCAGCTTCGGCATCAAGGGATGAGCATACCCGATCTCCAGGCCTTCCGCTTCAAATACGAATCGGCCGCTGGCACGCGCTTCCTTGAACTGGAATACCGGCTTCATCGCTGTTTCCGGTTTGTCAATACGCTCGATTTTGTCCAACTGCTTCTGTCGGCTCTTGGCTCGGCCGCTTGTCGAGGCACGCGCTTTGTTGCGCGCAATGAAGTCTTCCATTTTGTTGATTTCGCCCTGCTGTTTTTCAAACGCATCCATATGCTGCGTTCGCTTCATATCGGATTGTGCCAAGAAGGATTCGTAATCGCCCGTATAACGAGTCAACTTGGTGAATTCAAGATGATAAATGACATTGACGACATCATTCATGAAGGACGTGTCATGGGAAATCAAGATGAAAGCGTACGGGTATTCTTTCAAGTAATTTTTCAGCCAAACGATGTGCTCTTCATCAAGATAGTTCGTCGGCTCGTCAAGCAGCAGAACGGTCGGCTGCTCCAACAACAGCTTGGCCAGCAGAACCTTTGTCCGTTGTCCACCGGACAGTGCCGAAACATCACGCTCAAGCCCAATCGCGGAAAGCCCCAATGCATTCGCAATTTCTTCAACCTTGGCATCTATGAGATAGAAACCGCTTGTTTCCAAACGATCTTGAATTTCGCCCATCCGCTCAAGCAGCATTTCCAGCTCTTCCGGAGTCGCTTCTGCCATTTTTTCCGCGATCTGCATATTTTCCTGCTCAAGCTCCAGCAGTGGCAAAAAAGCATCCTTCAATACGTCGCGGATTGTTTTGCCTGCTTGCAGCTTTGTATGCTGGTCCAAGTATCCGTACTCAATTTTGGGCATCCATTCGATCCGTCCGGAATCCGGGATTTGCTGGCGGGTAATAATGCCCATCAGTGTAGATTTGCCTGTACCGTTTGCTCCGACCAGGCCTACGTGCTCACCTGGCTGCAGTCGAAACGAGACATCCTTGAACAAGGTACGGTCTGCAAACCCGTGATTCAGATTTTCAACGATTAAGACACTCATGAAGTTCCTCCCCAATTCTTACGCATATCCTTTTATTTTAGTAGATCGACAGCCAAAAGAAAATGATCAATTTCATTATTTCTTCGGTGCTGCTTCTTCTTCGCTCAATCGTTTGATAATGCTTTCATGCTCTTTCAGATCAGTAGGGTCATTCGCATACAGCAGGTCGTATTTGGTAACGAGGAAGTCGATGGCGCCCTTGTCATTTTTGCCTGCGAGCATCACAATTTTGTTCGTAAAATCATAGTACTCCAAGATGCTTTCATTGGAACGCGTTGGCTCTCCGTACGTTTTTTTGACATCATCAATCGTAAGGGTGCCTTCCGCATATTTTTTCTTCAAATCTCCTCGATTTACTACGACTTGGGAGGCGACCAGTACTTTTTTCTCGTCGTTTGTAAAAAACAGCAACGACTGTTTGACTGCTTTTTTTCCAGTCGCTAGGTCGATGTCAAACACACCGACCCACTGATCAATGGGCTGGCTTGTCGCCTTCGTCAAGTCTTTGCGGAATGCAGACTTGTATGTCCCACTTTTCACT
>JBLNEJ010000574.1:0-2907 GCA_050262535.1 Clostridia bacterium | reverse complement strand
CAAAATGCTGCTCGCGCGGATCGTGCTCCATCCATTGCACCAGCACCAGCCCATCGTTCCCGCCGCTCACGACGAGATCAACATGGTCACCGTAGGCAGCGTGTACAAGCGTGTTCGTCGTCCCGTTCAATTCCGCGATCGCTTTAAGCACCTGATGCCAGGCAACATGGTTCTCTTGCTTGCCGCTGGCATCTGTATACATGATCCAATCATTCATTGTGATCCTTCTCTCCTGTATGAGTAAATGGCAGGCTTGGTCAAATGCCTCCTTATTGTACCATCCTTTCACCATTTCTTCGATCCGCTTTCGGGCTGCCTTCTACATAACCAGCCTGTTCCAGGCATATCCTACCATAACAGATCAAAAGCGATTTTTTTCTTGACAAAAGGAATAAACACAGCTAAATTACAGAAATACAAAAATCATATCGGAATAGTGGGGTTTTAAACATGAAGAAGCTGATTTCGATCCTTTTCGCCTCGGTTTTGACCGTTGCCCTGGCGGGTTGCGGGACTGCCGGCAACCAAAACCAGAACCAGGCCGGTGCCGGTGGCTCCACACCAGCCGAGCAGCCTGCAGCACCTGAAGCGGGAAAAGAGCAAAATCTGCTCGAAAAAGTAAAGGCAGACAAGAAATTACTGATTGGTACGGAAGGTACGTACGCTCCGTTTACGTTCCATGACGCCTCGGGCAAGCTGACCGGCTTTGACGTGGAAGTGGTCACGGAAATTGCCAAGCGGATCGGCGTTGAGCCGGTCTTCATGGAGACTCAATGGGATGCGATGTTTGCGGGACTTGACTCCAAACGCTTTGACGTTATTGCCAATGAGGTCGGCATCCGTCCAGACCGTCAGGAAAAATACGATTTTTCCAATCCGTACATCGTTTCAACGGCGGTGCTTGTGACACACAAGGACAACACCACGGTTAAAGGCTTCGCGGATATCAAAGGTCTGAAAGCGGGACAGACGCTGACCAGCAATCTGACCGAGATCGCCAAGCAAAACGGTGCGGAGATTGTCGCTGTAGAAGGCTTTAACCAGGCGATCGACCTGTTGGTCTCCAAGCGGATCGATGTCACGATCAATGACGGCTTGTCGTTACTCGACTTCCTGAAGCAAAAACCGGATACGCCGATCAAGATCGTGGCAAAGCACCCTGACGTAGCGAAAAACGGCTTCATGTTCCGCAAAGGCAGCACAGAGCTGGCCGATGCTTTCAACAAGGCGTTGGATGACATGCAGAAAGATGGGACCTATCTGAAAATTTCCGAGAAATGGTTTGGTGCTGATGTTTCCAAGTAATTTGTTCGACAATCCGGATCGGATCAACCGTTTGATTGAAATTGCCCAAAGCTCCTTTTTGCCTCTGGTGAAAGGAGCCTTGAGCTTTTCGATCACGCTTGCCATCGTCTCGTTCATTTTCGGCTTGATTCTCGCCGTTCTCACCGCAATTGCACGGCTATCTGACGTGAAGCTGCTACGCGGCTTGGCTCGCGCCTACGTCTCGATTATTCGCGGTACACCTTTACTGGTGCAATTGTTCATTATTTTTTTCGGGCTGCCGAGCATCGGCATTACGATCGAGCCTTTCCCATCAGCCGTCATCGGTTTTTCACTGTCGGTTGGTGCCTATGGGTCAGAAATTGTACGTGCTGCCATCCTGTCGATATCGAAAGGTCAATGGGAAGCTGCCTTTTCGCTTGGCATGTCTTATCGCCTCGCCTTGCAGCGCATTATTCTGCCGCAAGCCGCACGTGTCTCTGTACCGCCCTTATCCAACTCTTTTATCAGTTTGGTGAAGGATACCGCACTGGCAGCTGCCATCTTGGTACCCGAGATGTTCCGTAAAGCGCAAGAGATTGCTGCCGCCACGTACGAACCGCTTTTGGTCTATTCGGAAGCGGCCTTGATCTACTGGCTGATTTGTCTGGTCCTTTCCATGATTCAGGACCGGATTGAACAGCGGCTGGATCGTTATGTATCTTCCTGAATGTGCTGTGCCTAAGAAAAACACTCCGCGCTGCTGCATGCGCGGAGTGTTTTTTGCTTGTTGTCGCCAACTCAATCGTCAATAATCGCAAAGATCAGCCAGATCACCAAGATAATCCAAAAGATACTGCCAAACCCGTTACCGAAGAAGCCACCACGTCCGCAGCCCATTCGCCCTACCTCCCATCACGTAGAGTTGACAGCGGCCCTGCACGGGACAGGACCGTTACTGCTCTTCTACTCTATGAAGATGGAAGGGCCGACGCTTGTACTCGTGTCCGCATCAAGAGAAAACAGGCTATCGTATGCTAGTCAATTGCAGAGAGACTTTCCCCTATGTTCAGATATTGCTTCAATTCCTCATAGAAGGTCGGGTTGCACGCCATGACACTGCTCTTCCGGTCAAAAGGTAGCGACACGCCCGTCATTGTCGTGACGACTCCGCCCGCTTCTTCCACCAGCAATCGCCCAGCGCCAAAATCCCACGGGTTCAACGACATGCTGACATATCCGTCCAATCGTCCGGCTGACACGTACGCCAGCTCAAGCGCTGCGCTCCCCAGCAGCCGCATGCCGCGGACTTTGCCTGCCAGCTTCTTGACGATCGTATCGACCCCCATCTGTTCGGCTCGCTTGTTCCAGAACACACTCGTACAGAGCAGCGCTTCTTCAAGCTTCACCCGTCGCTCCAGCTGCAGCCTGCGTCCGTTCAGATACGCTCCCTCTCCCTTGACAGCATGAAACATCTCATCGCGGGACGGATCATATACGACGCCAACGAGCGGCTCTCCCTTGTGATAAACCGCGATCGATACCGCAAAGTTGATTTGCTGATGGACAAAGTTCGTTGTGCCGTCAATCGGATCGATGATCCACAGCGTATCATAGCTGCTCAAGTCCCCTTTAAACGTGCTC
>JBLNEJ010000573.1:0-4533 GCA_050262535.1 Clostridia bacterium | reverse complement strand
TGATGCCTTCGCTGATGCCCAAAAGGGCGATATGAGCAAGATCAATGCATTTGGCTTCACGTTTGCAAAAAAGGATGTACGTGGAAAGAAAGGCTACGATCGAATGCTGGCCAAAGTTGACAAGCAATTCGCAGGCGGCTCGGCAAAAATGGGAGGCACTGCTCTCGGTCTCTGGGAATCGATTCAAGAAGGGTTTTCTGTCGCCATGCAGGACTCGGGTGTGGAGGCGCTGGAGCGGCTGAAACCGCAGCTAAAGCGTCTGCAGGAGTGGTTGACCGAAAGTGGCGGCGGCTTCGACAAGCTGAAAGAGTTCGCCATCATTGCATTGGAAAAAATAACGGACGGCTTTCTTTATCTTGTGAAGCAAGGAGAGAAGCTTTTCCCGATTTTTCAAGAGATATGGACGACTTACGTTAGCCCTGTCTTTGAAGCCATCGGGTGGGGAATCAAATGGCTGATCTACAACTTTGAGGACTTGAAGCCGTATCTGCTCGGGATTGCGACGGCTTTTTCCGCCTTCATGATCATTACGAAGGTGATCGCCCTCGTTTCCGGACTGATTGCCGCTTTCTCTTCTGGCGGGGCAGTTATAGCTGCCTTAAGTAACCCAATAGGCTGGGTTGCCGCCGCAATCGGCCTGCTGGCTGTCGCCTGGCAAAAGAACTGGGGCGGGATCCGTGAGAAGATGGCGGCAGTCATCGAATGGCTCAAGCCGTATCTGGCTCAAGCCATCGCGTTTGTCCAAGACAAGTTTGCCAAGCTGTCCCAGTACTTTGCGAGCATTTGGCCGCCGCTTGAGGTGTTCATCACCAAGGCGATGCCGACGATCATGGTCTATCTCAATGCCTTGTGGGAATCGTTCAAAATGGTCTTTGGCGGCATTTTTGATTTGTTCAAGACGTGGGTAACGCTCATTTGGAATACCGTTACTTCCATTCTGGAATTGCTCGGCGGTCTTTTTAAAGCATTGATTGAATGGGCGTCTGGCGATACGGAAAAGGCCATGCAGACACTGAAGGATACGTTTTGGGGATTCCTCGAGGACCTCGCCTCTCTTGCTACAGACCTGCAAGACGGGTTGGGGACATTCTTGAAGAATTTGATGAGCAGGAGTGAGAGCGGCGTCCAAACGCTGATCAAGGTGCGTACCGAAGAGGAGCAAAAGTCACGGGAAAAGCTGTCCCAAATCGCCAATCCGCCTCCGAAGTATCCGCAGCCCATTGACATGCTGGGGCCGACCAATTCGACTCCCCAGCCCTCCTGGCTGCAGCCGACGGCTCCAGCTTCTTCACCTTTCCTTACACAACCCCAAACCGGCGATTCCGCCCTTGCAACACTGTTGCAACGCGGAACAAGTCCAGGCAGCGGACCCAAACTGTCTCCCGCTGAGAAGGCTACCATCTTTAACAGCAGCTCGTCCGGTGCATCGGCTTCACAACGAGGCGGAAACCAGGTGCACGTAGCCCAGCTTGTTGGCGAGGTTCACATTCACAATGATGCAGACCAGGACCTCTTCATGAAGAAGCTCCAGCGTCACCTTGAGCTTGGCTTGGGCCTAGAAGGGAGTGGCGTCGGTGTCGGTTAAGATGTGGTTGACCTATAACAACAACAATGAATATCTCCAATTTCCAGTGAATCCGGCAGAACTTTCTGTTAAGACTGGATCTGCCAACGAGACGGTATCCGTTCAGAAACTGGGGGAAGTGTCCATTATTCAAGACCCGGTGTTGACGACGTTCGACTTCTCCTCCCATTTCCCCCGACACTATGCGCCCTTCTGCGAATATGTCGAGATTCCGGAGCCCAAGGCAGCCGTGCGGACAATCATGAAATGGAAAAACAGTCTGTTTCCTGCACGATTTATCGTCAGCAATGATGACGGTCTTGACCTGAACTTCTCTGTCACGATCGAGACCTTTGACGTGCGCGAGGTAGCCGGGGACGTAGGCAGCCTTTATTTCGATATTTCGCTGCGACAATACCGGCAAATGAAGGTGCGCAAGGTGGAAACCAAGGAGAAGGACGGGGAAACAACCGTCACAGTAAGCGACAAAGGGCAACGACCGGATGAAAAACCGAAGCCAAGCTCCTACACCGTGAAGAAAGGGGACAATCTCTGGGTGATCGGACGCAAGCTGGGTGTTGACCACATGAAGATTGCCAACGCGAATCATATCAAATCTCCTTACACGATCTACCCGAATCAGGTGCTGGTGATTCCATGACGCAGGAGAACAAGGAAACGCTGAAGGTGCTGCTTGTAAAAAACGGGGAGACGCTTGACATTTCCAATCTCGTGGAAAGTGTGGAGTGGTCGGGAAGTCGCTCGCAGGCACCGCGCACGTTGCAGGTGTCGCTTGCCAATACGGACCGCGGCATGCACGAAAGCATTACCGTGGAAAACGGCAACGGGTTGATGCTGTTGCTCGAGGAGAAGGAATATTTTCGCGGCATTGTGTTTCAATGCGACTATACACCCACCAAGCTGTCGATAACGGCCTATGATCAGATGATTTATTTGCTGAAAAACAAGGATTCCATGGTGTTCTCCGGAAAAAAGGCATCCGATATCATCAAGAAAATATGCGGTGATTTTTCTATTCCCGTCGGAACGATTGCCGACACGGGACACACGATTAAAAATCTCGTCTTTGATGGGGACTCGCTCTTTGACATGGCTGTGGACGCCTTGAAAAAGACGTTTGCCCAAACAGGGAAACGGTACGCGTTCTTCTCCAGGGAAGGGAAGGTGCACCTGATTCCGCGCGAGGAGAATGTGATTGAGTGGGTGGTCGAGAGTGGAACGAATCTGGTCAACTATTCGTTTTCAGCTTCCATCGAAGAGACGGTCAACAAGGTGAAGCTGCAGGCAGGCGAGGAACAGAAGGCGATCACTGCGATTGCTGATGATCCTGCTTCCCAGCAAAAATACGGCGTACTGCAGCACTTTGAAAAGGTGAAGGACAAGGTAAACCTCGCCAAACTGACGGAAAGAGCCTTGACCATTTTGAAAACCCAGGGCAAGGAAAAGCGCACGTTTTCCGTTGACGATCTAACCGGATCACCCGATGTCGTCTCGGGAACCGCCATCTTTGTTTCCGTGCCGGAATTGCAGATCAGCAAAGCGTATTTCGTGGAAGAAGACCGACATTCCTTTAGCGGGCAGAGGCATTCCATGTCGCTTACGTTGGTGGAAACGGCCGATATGTGATCGCCATACGGGTTTCATGTCCGCAGCAGGAGGTAGTTCTTTGTTATCTATTGGAGAATTGATCAAACAGTATTGTCTGCAAACCATTCAATCATTGAAGCTGACCTCGCTGATGGAAGCGGAGGTCGTGTCTGCCCCACCGGAGTTGAAGATCAAGTTGAAAGGCAACGACAAGCTGATCATCCCGAAAGAGCTGATCGTTGTCGCAGAGCACTTGACCAAGGAGTACAAGCGCGAGGTGAAGGCCGAGGCGAAAGGCAAGATGGATTTTCAAGGAGGACTACCTTCTGTCACCTTGACTCCGATTCCGTCGCCTGTCACACATACGCATGCTGCCCAAGCGATGAGCTTGTCAGGCGGGGACTTTTCACTCAAGCAAGGGGAAGCCAAGATTGAATATACGAATGAGTTAAAATCGGGGGATAAGGTCATGGTGATCAGCTTTGAAGGCGGCCAAAAGTTTTTCATCATGGATCGCATCGTCTCCTACGCGAAGGGGGAATAGGATGGGACTGGAACCGAAGCTGTCGTTTCCCAAGCTGACAACCGTCACACAACAGCCGTCGCGTACGTATCGTCTTGATCTTGAAACCGGTGAAATCAGCGGGCTGATCGATGGGAAAGAAGCAATCGAGCAGTTTATTTCCAAAGCGATCCTGACGATCCGCTACAACTTTCCCATTTATTCTGCCGATTACGGCTGCGAAATCCAGTCGTTGTTTGGTCGCGGTTTTCATGAACGGATGATTCGGGCAGAAATCGTTCGAATGATCCAGGAAGCCATCATGTATGACGACCGGATCAAGCATGTATCCGAGTTTGATATGACTGCCGACAACGATGAGGTCTCTGTTTCCTTTCAGGTCGACACCGTGGAAGGGATCATCAATTACAAGGGGGTGATTTGAGATGCCGGTCAGCAGTCCGGAAACATTTGAACAGAAACTTCAGGAAATGCTCGACCGCGTGCCAGTGGGGCTGGATAAACGGGAAGGCTCGATCATATACGATGCATTAGCCCCGATCGCGCTGCAGCTGTGGATGGAAGAAATGAAGCTGCGCCAGATTCTTGAGCAGGCGTTTGCCGTCAAAGCGGAAGGCGTTTATCTCGATCATATCGCCGATGATCACGGACTGAAACGTATCCCTGCGGCTCCAGCCAAAGTCATCCTGCAAATAGACGGAACACCGGACAAGGTGATCCCGGCAAAAACGACGTTCGGCATCTTGAATTCCGACCTGTCGTTTGCCACAGACGAGGATGTGCTACTGGAAACGACTGAGATCGAAGTGACTGGACCACCTGAACCCGTTACGACCAC
>JBLNEJ010000572.1:0-4194 GCA_050262535.1 Clostridia bacterium | reverse complement strand
ATGAACGGATAGAGCTGCGGCAAATTCCGCTCTTCTCCTTCAAACATGATCTTGGCCGATGCCATCAGCTTCGTATACTCACTGGAGAGCTTGTTTTCTTTTTGCAAGTCCTCAAGTACTTCCTCCGAGAACGTCTTGATTGTCAGCTCCGCGATCGTGAAGAGCTGCTTGCCCCATTTCGCTTCCAGCTGGGTGCGGAACGGCGATTGGATCAATGGTTTATACAACGAGGTGACAAGCTTCTGATAAATCGGCTGCACCTCATCACAAAAATCTTGCTCCGCCTGGTACGCTTCATTGGTCGTGTCCAGCGTGTAACGAACTTGGGCAATTTCACGCATTGTTTCAAAATGATTGCGGACATCTGTAATTTCCTTCAGGGCCTGATCCTGCTCCTCGAAGCTGTCGGCCTTCGTGAATGTTTCCACGAGCTCGTTTATGGTTTGCTCCAGCTTGTTCATATCGGGGCGTGTATACGGATATTCGGAAAACTTCATCAGACATGTACCTCCGATCAAAATATTTTTTTCATTTCAATATTTTCAATTTACCTTACAAATCACATTGATGCAACCTTTGCGTTGTGTTCAAAACGATTTTTCATCCGGGCCGTTTTCGTGTAGAATGAACGTGGATATTCAACTCACAAGGGAGGCAATCCATATGGAAACAGCATTACCGCCAAAAACCTGTACCATCGACCGTCTGGTGACGAAGCCGGAGGATGTTCAACGCGTCCTTGAGGGAAGCAAGACAGCCACTCGCCGCAACGGCCGGTACGCCGATCCCGGAGAAATCATGGAGCTGGAAGGAAAACGGTTCGAGGTGTATGCCGTATATCGGCAGGAATTGGGCGAACTGACCGATGCTCATGCCCAGTCAGAAGGCTTTGCCGATGTGGCTGCTTACAAGGATTATATTGTATCCCTTCATCCGGGTATGCCTTGGCTTCCGCAGATGAAGGTGTGGGTTCATGAGTTCCGGTTGGTGTAAGCCAATCGGAACCGTATCCTCTTACAGCGGACAGATCCTTGTCCCGCCGGATGTGACATATAAGTGGAGGGCTCATGGTCATGTATCGCTTGGTTGTGTTTATCCATGTGGTCAGCGCACTGCTGTCCCTTGGGCCGTTTTTTGCGTTTCTTCCGTCGATAAAGAAGATTGGGAATATGACAAAAACGGAGATGCGTTTGTTTATTGACCTGTTCCGCTTCTCCGTCCGTTTGTCAAAGCACGCTGGCCACGTACTGGTTGCAAGCGGCTTCCTGTTGATGTGGCTTGGAGGGTGGAGTTGGACGACCTCGTGGATCGCTCTCACCTTGCTTGTCATGATCGGGTCGCTCTATTTTTTTGCCCGTGCCTTTTCTCCTCTGTTGCGGCAGTTGGATTAAACCGAACCAGATGAAAGGCGTCCGCTGATCAAGCCGTTCCTCCGTGCTTTTTACGGGTATGTATTGCTTGTTTTGCTGATGCTTTCGTTTATGGTACTCAAGCCCCAGCTCTGGTAGAAGAAGATGGCCCTTTCTCGCTCGTTAGGGAAAGGGCTCTAGATTTCGATTACTTCATTCCCGATTTCTCCGAATACCAAGACTCAATCCAGCTTACAGCTTCAGGACCTTTGTGTGAATGAGACACCTCGAACACCCACACATTTTGCTGCGCTCCGTCCGCTTTGGCATTGGACAACGCCATCTCGGCAACGTGTTGATTCTCGCATTCCTGCCACTTGTGGAACCCGTCCTTTGCCTGCCAAGCAACGATAATCGGCTGGTTCATACCGAATCACTCCTTCTCCATCAAGACTTCCCAAGTAGTGTAACCAATCGTGAAAAGATTAGTCCTTCTTGCATCGAATCAGGAGACTTGGCAGAATCGCATCTATTCATTACCAGATCGTAAAGGAGCCACTTTTATGGATACCGTCTTGAAAAAAGTTGAACCAGACCACATGCACATTCTTAAAAACTTGTTCGAATATTATGTGTACGAATTTAGCGCTTATATCCCCACGATTGCTTTTCAGGCGAATGGTACGTTTGGATATGAGAGCTTTGCGAAGTTTTTTACGGAACCAGGCTTTTTTCCTTACTTCATCTTCGCCGACGGTAAAATGGCCGGGTTCGTCGTGGTGCAGCAAGCGAATGAAACCGGTGAACACCCCTGCTTTCTGATCAAGGAGTTTTTTGTGGCGAAGCAATTCAACGGACGAGGGGTCGGCAAAAAAGCAGCCTTCCTCGCCTTCGACCTGTATAAGGGAAACTGGATCGTGACACAGATTAAGCCCAACTTGCCCGCGCAAGCGTTTTGGCGAAAGGTAATCGCAAGCTATACAAACCAGAACTTTACCGAGACGATTGACGAGCATAACCGGATAGTCCAACATTTTTGCAATGAAAAAAGGGTGTAGTTCAGCTTTCAGTTCGAAAGTTGAAATTTCGTCTCACCTGTTGCCAGGAACCGGGTCGGGACGCGAACCAGAACATCAGGCCGCTTGCGGAAGCGTTTTTCATTATCCGTAACCAAGCCCGCGTAGAAGTAAACATAATTTTTTTTATGGTTAACTTCAATCCCTCCCAGTTCAACCTTCTTCCCTTCCGTATTTGATAAAAAGAAATAGGTCCACTCTTCTTCCTTCATCGACCCTTGATAATAACTGCCACGATGTTTGTCTGTCCACGCTTTTACCGCAGGAGTCACCCTCGAATCGTCTGGGAAAATTGTCTGATACGGCAAACGGCTTACACAAGCAGTGTCTTGCTTCCATTCGTTTGCCTGCTCGGCAGATTGATTCATCATTTCTTCTAGCAGCTTTTTTGCTTTGCTGGCCTGGTCAGCAGTCGGATACCCTTTGATCAACCGTTCAAGATACTCGGCTTGTTGTGTATGGTTGAACATCAGCATAAGCATGTCATCGGCAAGATCGGATTGCGGAACGCGCTTTAGCAAGTTCTCACCTGTTTGAACGATTCGTTCAACGAGCTGTGTATCCGTAAGATGGAAGCCCACCTCCATGCCGTACTCCGTCAGCTTGCTGTAGCATAATGCGAGGGAATACAGCGTTTTTGCAGCCAAGTCCCCGCCTGCTTCGTCCAGATTGATGCCAGAAAACACATGTGATGCTTGAATGAGATGATTAAAGCTGCCGATGTAGTGATCCAGCTTTTCATTGTATTCCATTGTTTTTATCTGGCCCAGCCAGAAAAAGCTTTGCCGCTCGCCGCGCCACAAATAATTGTAGTACGTCATTTCATTGTGATAAATGGCCGCTGCCAGCTCGTATTGCTTTTGCGCTTTCGTTTGGCCCGTCAGCGAATGGATGCTGTCCTGAAGGTCCGCCAGCTTGCGGGTATGGTTCAGCTGTTCTTTTACCCGGTCCCAAAACGCATCATACTCATCCATGCCATACATCACGTTTCCGTTCCAAATCGATTGCTCAAACACGTTTTTTCCATCAGCGTCTTCAATCAGACGAGCCAGTTCGTCCGCAGCTTGCTTGTATTGTGTGGATCGGATCAGATCGACTGCCTTTGTGTAGCGGAACCAGACTTTTTTCCATTCAGGCAGCTTCTGATCCTTCAGGAGCTTGGCGAAATCAGCCTGCCCCATCTCCACATCGATGACATACACAAATTGTCCAGATGCGTCGAACGTCATATCTCGATCGCCTCTCACGGTTGCTTGCTCGTACCAGTGCAACGCTTGGTCATAGTGGCCGATCAGCTGATAGCAGCGTGAGAGACGGTAGGCAGCGTCATCGGCAGCAGGATGGTTCGGGTACGTTTGCAAAAACTGCGTCCATTGCTCAATCCCCCGCTTCGGTTGGTTGTAATCCGTTCCGTCGGACTGGTACCAATCCTCATCATCCCCAGCGTAAAAATACGCTTTGCCCGTAATCGCTTCGTAGCGCTTGATTCCTTGTGATAGCGAGCCATCCGGATATAGGCGGATAAGAAACTTCTCAACCGTCCCGTTAAGCGGAATGCTATAGCCCAGCTTTTCTCCGCTCTCATGCAACCGCTTGGCTGCTTCCAGATCGCCTTTTTCGAACACCAGACGGGCGTCGATCTTTTGCTCAATCAGCGGGCTCACGGTCGTTTTTGCCACCTGCTGCAGCCAATCACGCTCCCGCTGGAAGTCCATTCGGTCCACGATTGCCGCATCGAGCTCGGCACCATCCGAAATCGTTCCAAAATA
>JBLNEJ010000571.1:0-8261 GCA_050262535.1 Clostridia bacterium | reverse complement strand
TCCCGCGGCGCTTCCGCCTGCTCAAACAGCAGCGGGGCTGAGCTTATGCCTCCAGATGCATCGTGCTGCTCTACTGGCAGGGAGCCATTTCGCTTTCCACCGCTTCCGTCGGCTATACCACTCCCCTCTGTCTGTCCCAGCTTGCGCTCCAGCTCAGCCATTACTTTATCCACCAAGAGGTCCAGTTCCACACTCATTTCCTCCCCTCCCTACAGAAAAATCGTCGGATCGCCGGCCTGCGGTGTCAGGCGGCCGTTTTCCATGATCCCCATCTTGACGAGCCAGCGCTCGAACGCGGGTGCGGGCCGCAAGCCAAGCAGCTCACGCAAGGTCGCGATATCATGAAAGCTGGTTGACTGGTAGTTCAGCATGCAGTCATCCGCCATCGCTACCCCAATCAGGAAGTTGACACCGGCAGAAGCGAGCAGGACTCCCAGATTGTCCATGTCGTTTTGATCCGCTTTCATGTGGTTCGTGTAGCAAATATCCACGCCCATCGGCAAACCGTGCAGCTTGCCCATGAAATGGTCTTCCAGACCGGCGCGCATAACCTGCTTGCTGTCGTAGAGATACTCCGGTCCGATAAAGCCGACAACCGTGTTGACGATAAACGGCTTGTATTTGCGGGCGAGTCCGTAGCAGCGCGCTTCCAACGTCACCTGGTCAATGCCGTGGTTTGCCTCCGAGGACAGCTCCGAGCCCTGACCGGTTTCAAAATACCAGCAGTTCGGCCCTGTCGAGGTGCCTTCCTTGCGGATCAGTTCGTCCGCCTCATCGAGCATCTCAACACTGATACCAAAAGCGCTGTTGCCCATCTGGGTGCCTGCCAGACTCTGAAATACCATGTCGGCAGGCGCACCCGCCCGGATCGCCCTCATTTGCGTCGTGATGTGGGCCAGCACGCAGTTTTGCGTCGGGATGTCCCATTTGGTCATGACTTCCTTGGTCGCAATCAGGATATCCTTGACGCTGTCCATCGTGTCGATTACCGGATTGATCCCGATCACCGCATCGCCAATCCCATAGCTCAAGCCTTCATACAGCGCTGCTTTCATTCCTTGAATGCTGTCGCTCGGGTGATTCGGCTGAACCCGTCCGGCCAAAACGCCACGCTGTCCAATCGTAATGTTGCAATGGGTTTCGTTGCGGATTTTCGCCGCTGCCGCCACCAGATCGAGATTGGACATCAGCTTGGCTGCCGCCGCGATCATTTCGCTGGTCAGTCCCCGGCTGAGCCGCTTCAAATCATCTCCCTCTGTCTGGTGACTGAGGATGTATTCCCGCAGCTCAGAGACGCTCCAGTTTTGGATTTCCCCATAAATTTTTTCATTGATGCCTTCCTCGATGACGCGGGAAACCTCATCTTCTTCCGGCGGCACCAACGGATTATTGCGAATATCGGCCAAGGTCAGATCGGCCAGCACCTGCTTTGCCGCCATTCGTTCACGTGCATCGGCGGCGGCGATTCCCGCCAGCTGGTCGCCCGAGCGCTCCTCGTTGGCCTTGGCCATCACTTCCTTCAAGCTGTGGAATTGATAGGTTTGCCCCAAAACGGTTGTACACTTCAACATGTTCTCACCCCTTCTCAATCGGTTGCGCGGGATTGCTGGCGGCAAAAGCCAGCGTTTTGATTACAACCGGAATCAGCGTGTCGGAGATCGGTTCCCCCAGATCGATATAATCGCCATACTCCACCTTGACCTGATCAATACAAATCACGTCCGGCTTACCTTGACAGCGCAATGTCAACGATTGCCCCAATGCCTTGGCCATGTCGTGCTCGCAGATGACGATCAGCAGTCTCGAAGTGGGAAAAGTCGCGCGATACCCGTTCGCCAGCTCTTCGGCGATTAGCTGCAATGTAGCATAAGAGCAGTACGGCAATCCGCTTAACGCCAACGCAAACGGTGCTGCTGATGCCTCAAACAGCCTTGCCCCTGTCTGCATCACCCGTTCCGTCAGCCGCCGAAATGAATCCACGGTCACCCCAGATGCTTGCCCCTGCTCCAATTCCAGCTTGAGAACCGGCACATTTTTGATCGGCAGCAGCGCTTTGTTCAGAAAAACAGTAGACCCGCTGATCTCGGTCGATTGCATCCCTGCCCCGATGACGGTTGCCCGCACCGTTTGCGCGGGAATGGCCGTTTTCCAGGAAAAACGCCTGAGTTCTTCAGACAGCGTACTAGCCAACAACGGTCCCATGTCACCGTGCCGCGCCGTATCGATCAAAGACTTCGGACGCGCCTGCAGCATCAACTGGCCGACTCCGCCAGAAATCATGATTTCCTCGATTGGAGGGACAGTGGTCAATGGCTCCCCCACGATCAGCAAGCGAGCTGTTGAATCAGCGGTATTTCCTGCAAGAAAGGTAAGCATGCTGTGATTCAGCGAACGCGTCAGTTCTTGCATCTCAGCAAATGCAATCGTCTGCCCCGTCTTTACCTCAAATCCAGCTGCACCAAGCCAGCGTTCCAGATGGGGCGACACATACTGAATCACTCCGTGTTCGTCCAGCCGAATCAATCTGCCCCCAACATGAAAGGTGACGGTCCCAATCGCCCGCCCCCGTTCGAAAAAGGCAACGTTCGCCGTTCCGCCGCCAATATCGACATTGGCTACAACGCCGCGGGTTTCCCTGGAGCGAGCCTCTGCCCCGGCACCTTTGCCGGCAAGCACCCCTTCCAGATCAGCCCCCGCCGTTGCGACGACGAAATCACCTGACCGTTCAGCCAGAAGATGGACGATTCGCTGGGCATTTATTTTCGTAGCGGTCTCCCCCGTAATAATGACCGCGCCCGACTTGACGTCTGACATCTTGATGCCCGCCTGGCGATATTCCGCCTGAAGCCAGGCAAAAATTTGCTCGGCGTCGATCTCGGTCATCGTGACCAGCGGAGTGGAATAGATCGGGCTTGCATACACCAATTCCCGTTCCACAATTTGATATCGTGGGAGCGAAAAGGCGCTGGACATCCGGCCCAAACGCAAGCGACTGACAATAAACTTGGTAGTACTGGTGCCCAGATCGATTCCGACGCTGGTGATCCACTGCTCTTCCATTCACTCACCCACTTCACAAGCAAAAAGACGCCTCGACAGAACTGTCCTGCTCCCGTTGAGCGGACAGATTCCAATCAAAGCGCCTTTGCTTTGCTCCTGTTTACTTTTTCAATTAACAAAAAATTCACTTAATTTATTTATGCACATTTCTTGCCTGCAGCACAAGAGATTTTTCAAAAATCTCTCGAAACCGAGCTAGGAAGCTGACGCCGTTGTCGCTTCCGGGGACGATTTTTCGTTGTATTCGTTCGGACCGATAATGCCTTGTGCCCGATCCTGTTTTTCCAGCAGCAGCGCTTTCGGTACGGAAATCAGATAGGCGAGCCCGATGGCGAGTATTCCCCCGCCCACCTTGCCCAGCATCAGCGGCAGGATCAGTGTAGGCTGGAAATTGGCGGAAAACGCCAGGTGGTCCCCGAACAGAAAGGCCGCACACACGGCAAAAGCGATACAAATGACTTTATCCTTCGGCCGCATCTCCCGAATGAGACGAAACATCGCCAATATGTTGCAGATCGCCGCCAAAATCCCCGCACTGCCCGGTCCGCTCAAGCCGACCTTGCCCCCAACTAATTCGAGCGGCTTCGACAAGTATTTCTTGATCACATACACCATCGGGAATGCCCCGGCCAGCATGATGCCGATGTATCCAGCAACCTCCAACGCACGGAACTGGTCCGTTTGATCCGCAATAATCGGGTCAAAGCCCCAGCTTCCGAACAGCACTGAAAACGCCCCGGTAAAATATTCGACGATGGAGAACGCCAAAATGAGCTTTAAACAGGCGTCCATGATCCGACCAAACCACATGAACCCTTTGATCATCGCATCGGGGAAAAACCGCAACCCAACCGCAATCGCAACCACAATGATGATCAGCGGCCCCAGATTGGCGAGGATGGTGCCAAAGCCGAGGCTTAGCTGATAGCCCGAATCCGCATCGGTTGAGACCGCCTCCCTCACTTTGGCGTTGCCAATCGACAGGATGCTGCTCGTAATCAGCACCCCGAACGGTACGGTCAAAATTCCCGACATGATGCCGAGCGCCATATATTTGTGATCGCGTTTATCAAGCATCGCCAGACCAACGGGAATGCTGAACACAATCGTTGCCCCTGCCATGAAGCCGGTTACCATCGCCATGATCCAGCTTTCCCGGGATGCCGCAAGTGAATCGGCCAGTTGGTAGCCGCCCATGTCAGTTGCGATAAACGTCGTTGCCGCCATTGCCGGGTCGGCTCCGATCGCCCCGAAAACGGGTCCGAACAAAGCGCTGATCAGTTGGGACAAATACGGAATGGAAGCCATAATTCCCGCAACCGGTACGAAAATCGGTCCAATTGAATACAACCCTTGCATGAACTCCTTGCCAAGTCCTTGCTCGTCGTTGCGGATAGCCGCCACTGCCCCAATCACGGCAAAAACCATGATCACGTAAATGACATAACTCCCGATTTGAGCCACGGTAATCCCCCTTACCTGATTTGTTAGATACGGAGCTGCGCAAACTTGACTCCGCTTGCCTGAAACCGGAGTATTTCGGAAATGATGTCCGCCAGATGAGCCCCGGCCTCAATTGGTGTCGTTCCTCCCCGGTGGATGTTGGAAATCACCGTCCGGTCCGATTCGACTGTCCGCTCATTGGGCCGATAAATCATGTAGGCGCTGAGGCTCTCCGCCGTTGCCAAGCCTGGCCGCTCCCCGATCAGCGAGACGACGAGATCGCAGTTTACAATCGATGCCACGTGATCCTGTACCCAAACGCGCCCCCGCTTGATAAAAACCGGTCGCCCAACGGAGATATTTTTCAAGCGCAATCCTTGCATCAAGGCGGGAAGCATATCTTTTATATTGGCTTCAACCGCAGACGAGCTAAGTCCGTCGGAAACGATGATCTGCACGTTTTTCCCTTTTTCCCCATGCTTGCGGAGCCATTCCGCCGATTCGTCCGACAGCTTGCGGCCAGCGTCAAGATTCATCAAATAGTCCTGCATATCCTTGGCACGCGTATGCAATACCGTCAGGTCCATCTCCTGCAAAAACGCTTCACTTACATCCCGCAGTACCGCATCCTGGGCCGCTGCCTGATCGATGCGAAATTGCAGATAGCTTGTCGTTTTCATGCGCGTGCCTGTTCTCCCGATCCCGATGCGTGCCGGCGTGATTTGCTGGGCTTGCTCGATCACCGCCAGATTGTGAGGATTGGTCACCCCCATTTGCTTTGCTTCGGGAAAATCATACGCATCGCCGTGCCCGGATTCAGTCGCATCTGCCTGCTTTGCTGCTGCTCTTCCTTCCGTTTTCTGGCCGAGCTTGGCAATAACCCGATTCACGAGCTCTTCCACATCAATGTGCTCCATCGCTTTTCACACCCCTTTGCACATCGTCGTGCGTTCCGTCAGTCGAACAGGGACAAATCTCCCGCTCGCTCTGTCAAGATTCCGTCTTCCATGATCCCCATTTTTTCCAGCCATTTCTCGAATTCCCGCAATGGACGCAAGCCAAGCATTTCCCGTAAGCTGGCATCGTCATGATAGCTCGTATCCTGATAATTCAACATGACATCGTCGCCGCCCGGCACTCCCATATAGAAGTTGGCCCCTGCCAAGGCGGTCAGCATGCCGCCGATTTCCTGGTCGTTCTGATCGGCCTCCATATGGTTAGTGTACGTCGGCGCGATTCCCATCGGCAGACCGTGCATTTTGCCCATAAACAGGTCTTCGAGGTCGGCCCGAATCATCTGCCTCCCGTCGTAAAGCGTTTCCGGCCCGATGAAACCTGACACGTTGTTGACCATGAACGGATTCCAGTGGCGCGCATACGCATACGTTCTCGCTTCCAGCGTCTGCATATCGACACCATGGCTTGCATCGAGCGATACCTCTGAGCCTTGCCCGGTTTCGAAATACATCACGTTCGGGCCGGTGGACGTTCCGTACAGCCTCATCATTTCCAGTCCTTCATCAAGAATCTCTTTGGAGACCCCGAAGGCATCGTTGGCCTTCTGCGTTCCGGCCAGGCTCTGGAACATCAATGCGATCGGCGCCCCTTGCTTCATCGCGTTGATCTGGGTTGTGATATGGGCAAGCACGCAGTTTTGCGTCGGGATTTCCCATTTCCGAATAAACTCGTGGCTCATCTTCAAGAGCCGTGTTACGCTCTCCACCGAATCGTTGTTCGGATTGATGCCGATCACCGCATCCCCGGAACCGTACGAAAGCCCTTCCTTGATCGATGCCAAAATCCCGTGCGGATCATCGGACGGATGGTTCGGCTGGCAGCGAAAAGCCAGTCTGCCCGGCTCTCCAATCAACGTGTTGCAGAATGCCTGATAACGAATTTTCTGGGAGGCGAGCACGAGATCGATGCTCGACATCAGCTTCGCTACCCCGGAAATCATCTCGCTCGTCAATCCTCTGCTGATTCGCTTCAATTCCGATGACCTTGCTTTTCGGGAGAGTATATAATCCCGCAGCTCGCCAACCGTCCAATGGCTGATCTCCTGATAGATGAACTGGTTGAGGTCGTCATACATGAGACGTGTCACTTCATCGTCTTCATAGGGAATGACCGGATTTTCATAAATATCTTTCAACTGCAGTTCGCTCAGCACCACTTTTGCCGCCATCCGTTCCAAAGCGGATTCGGCTGCGATCCGGTTCATGCGGTCGCCTGACTTTTCCTCGCTTGCCTTGGCCAGCACTTCGCGGACCGACGAGAACTGGTAGTGCTGCTTGCGGATCACACACGAAAGCCTCATACTGATCCCTCTTTTGCCGTTTATTCCTTTCGTCCTTCCAACGAAAAACGCCCGAAACGAATCACCATCCCATCGATGTCGTTTCAAAGCGCCTTTGCTTTGGTAAACGTATGAACTTGTCATCCACTTTGCTCGGCTGAGCCGCAAGGAAACATGATCGTCACCTGCGTGCCGCTCCCGCTGTTACTAAACTCTACCACCCCTTCCAGTTTCTCCCGATCAAGCGTCTCGGCAATTTCCAAACCAAGGTGTCCCTTCCGTGAACGGTTTGCGTAATCGAACCCGACTCCGTTATCCGTAACAACGACATGCACAAACTGGTTTCGCCGGTGCAGCGCAACTTCAATTTCCCCTTGGGTCCGGTCCACAAATGCATGGTTTACGCAGTTTTGGATCAATTCATTGACAATCAGCGAAAGCGAGGTTGCCTTGTCGGTTTGCAAAAAGAGCGAATCGCCCGTGACCGAGACGTTTATGGTCTGACCGGATTTGTCCGAGGTGGAGACAATGCCGCGCGCGATCGTTTCCAGCACCTCGCGGCAATCGATCGAGTCGATTCCTTCCTGGGCCAGCAGCTCGTGGACGATGGAGATGCTGGTGATGCGATTAATGCTTTCACGAAATACTTTTTCAACCTCTGTTCGGGGAGAACGCCTCATTTGGAGCCGAAGCAGGCTGGCGATTGTTTGCAGATTGTTTTTGACCCGATGGTGAATTTCCTTGATCACCGCTGACTTGATCATCAGCTGTTTGTCTTTCTCTTTGATCTCCGTGATATCTTGGAGAAGCAGGATTCCACCGACGGTTTTATGCTCCCGGTAAATCGATACCGCCTTGACCTGAAAGATCAGCTTGCCATACTGGACCTCCTCGCAGATCACGCCGCCGCTCACCATGATTTTCTCCTTGGTAAAATTCCCGAGCGGAAGCAGGCTGATCGACTTCCCGACAATCGTTCCCTGGCAGCCCAGTTCGTTCAACAGCTCATACGCGCGGGCATTGGCAAACGAAATCAGATTCCGCTCGTCGAACAGCACGATTCCTTCGTGGATCAGCGCGGGCACTTTGTTCTCCGACATCGCAATCTGCAAAAGCGTCTCGCTCAGATGCTCGGTCGTCTCCATCAGTTTTTCCACGCTTTTGTCCTGTTTGACCTTCTCCGATATATCCCGCTCCATGATGAGCGCGGCGATCGTCTTACCCGAATCATTCTTGATCGGAACGATATTTTGCTGCATGGCCACCTGTTCGTTCGGATACGTCCCTTTTGATTCGATAATCGGTTTTCCGGTTTGCAAGCAGAACAACACCCCAGGCTCGTGCTCGGCAAGCACGATTTGCCCGCCCAGCATCGATTGGTACAGCGATTTCACCGTCCGTGGCTGTGCGTGTGCCAAAATCAGCGCGGCCCGTTCGGACGGGATCAGGCAGTCGATGAACA
>JBLNEJ010000570.1:0-4935 GCA_050262535.1 Clostridia bacterium | reverse complement strand
GCTTGCCGAAATGACGATCGCCCACCCCTTGTGGAAGTTAAGCTTTTGCGAATCCTCCTGCGAACGGACGAATCGCAGATTTTCAAATGCCAACGGATTATCGCCTTCACTGATCAACGCAGACGTTTCTTCGTCAAAATAATCTGGGTTCGCCTGGAACACTTCAGTAGCGGAGATGGCAAGCGGGCTGTCCACATAGACTGGCAGATCGTGAATCTGTTCCTCCTTGAACAGCTTGTTCAACTGAAACAGCAGCTCCTGCGTACGCCCTACCGCGAAAGACGGAATGACGATCACCCCGTTATCCCGCTGCGCTTCGCGAATGACCGCAAGCAGCTGCTTGGAACGCTCCATCGGTGCGGGATGAAGCCGATTGCCGTAGGTTGATTCAACGAATAGGTAGTCCGCCGTTTCAATCAGTTCCGGATCACGCACGATCGCTTGGCCAGTCGAGCCGACGTCACCGGAGAAAACGAGCTTCACGCGCTTCCCGTCCTCATTCACCCACATTTCAATGATGGCCGATCCCAGGATGTGTCCGGCATCGTTCATTCGAATGGTGATCGAAGGGCTGATCTCCACCATCTGATGGTATGAAATGGAAACGAAATGAGGCAGGACATCTTGTGCATCCATCTGTGTGTATAGAGGTTGAACAAGTCCAAGGCGTTGTCTGGAGCGTTTGCGGTTTTTCCATTCCGCCTCCAGCTCCTGAATATGTCCGCTGTCCGGGAGCATAATCGAGCACAGATCAGATGTGGATTTGGTGCACACAATCTGTCCTTTGAAGCCGTCCCGCTTTAACTTCGGTAGCAAGCCGGAGTGGTCAATATGGGCGTGGGTCAACAATACAGTGGAAATTTCCCCCGGATGAAACGACCATGGCTGGCTGTTCAATTCCTCCAATTGTTTCGAACCTTGAAACATACCGCAATCGACAAGTATTTTTTCTTGTCCGACTTCGATCAAATAGCAGGAACCTGTTACGGTTTTTGCTGCGCCAATAAACGTGATTCTCACTTCGTCCACATCCTTATATGTTTCAAGTTTTGGTAGAGTTACTCTGCTTCAATTGTATAACAGATTGGAAGCTTTCGTGTAGATAGCGGGATCAGATCGAGTTGTTTTCTCTGCTTGAGATGTATTCAAGTGTAGTATCCTCGCGCTTATCCGTAACTCAGGGAATCCCCTGATTTGATCCGGTTTTTTCCCTGATTTTCGGGCTTCAACAGGTTACGAGAGCGATTGGCAACTTCTTTTCACCACCCATATCGTTGCTACGTAAATAGGCAATGACCTATACATCCTCCTGGGTATTTGCATAGAAATATCGAGAATGATTGACGGGGAGGGGTTTACGTGAATAAACAAGACATGTACGATTCTAACGTAGGACCGCACATTTCAGCGGACTTTGTGGAGCAATCTTTGGAAGAAATCAGGTTTTGGTCAAGGATCATGAAAGAGCACTCGCTTTTTATCAAACTTGGATTTCAGTGTGATGATACGCTACTCATCAGGGAAGCAGATCGTTTTTATTCCATTTTTGAGGATATTGAAAATCAAGCAAATACCTTATCGTCAAATGTCGATCCACGGTATATTTTCAATTTTAACAATACCGTTTATACGGCAGCTTCACACATTTGGGCTTTTAAACGAAAAGTACTTGGACTGATTCTTCAATGTAAAATAGGCGGCAGTAATTACCCTCTTCTCGTTGATCATATCAGCCGGGAAGCGAACTACTTCCGAAACCGTTTGAAACAACTGAATACAGGAACGCTAGATCCTTTGCCGGATGCGATTGTGAATGAGAACGTATTCTTCCTTCGGATCATGGCCGATCACGCGAAATTCATTAATCATTTGCTCGATCCTTCCGAACGAAAACTAGTCGATCAAGCAAAGGAATTCAGTCATGATTTTGATCAACTGCTTTTCCAAGCAATCGACTTAGACTCCATGCGGCCCCAGTCCCAAACGGTTCCTCTTCTTGAACAGTTTGTCGATCAGAACAGAGTTTCCGTTCGCCAACTGCGTGACTTTAAAAAGACTGCACGCGACTTAATTGAAGCGTGCCGGATCAAAAGCATTATCCCGCCACTTCTTGCGGATCATGTTTTCAGAGAAGCTTCACATTTCCTGGAAATTCTTGATTCATTCGACGCTGCTTTGAGCAAGGGTAGCTAACGATTCCTACAAAAAACAGACTACCTCCACTCAATGGAAGTAGTCTTTTCGCAGCTATTCTAGAAAAACCTGCGCCCAAAAAAGGGCGACTGTGCAAAGAAAAAGGGCGATTCCCTGAAGAAAAACGGTGACTGGCGAAATTCTCTGAACTGCGGTGAACCAAACGTTCTGAATCCACGGCGGAAGCCACCACGAAATGGCGGAGGATCGTTTCGAAGGCCACCCCGATATGCGGAAGAATCATATCGCATGTAACCCGATGATGATGAACCCATGGCACATCTGCATCTTCTTCGTGACATTTACCATCCCCCCTATAAGGTATGGTAAATGGTATTAAATCGACTGGTATCTTGTTTGTTCGTTTGACCAGTTGTCTGAGAAATTTTCCTTCCTGCTAGGCGGGGTCTCCGCTTACAGTCTTTCGGCTATCGAGGGGAATCGTTCTCTGTATCCCATCCATACCATCCAAACGTAAGCAACTGTTTTGGGTATCATCAGGATTCCGACCCAGCTGAAGGTGTTTGCCCAAATAACCACTGGTATGTAAAATCCAAAGGACAGCGCAATGGCCAGCCACATGAATCGGAAGCTTTGATCCTGTTGTTTTTTGGCCTCGTCGTAAAACAACCCAATCATCATCATTCCCATCAATGCAAAAGGAATATTTCGATAAATGCCCCAGATTACCGGTTCATCATAACGCAACCATTCATTTTCCGGAAAAAGACATACTACGATTCGTATGACAGCCAATGTATATATCGTCACTGTGAGTACATTGTCGTTCTTCCGATTGTAACGTTCCTTCCAAATCAGATATACCATCACATAAAAAATCGTCATCGTAATCGAAGTAATAAGCTTGCCGATTCCTAATGCCGCCGCATTCGCTTCGAGTCCTGTTGTAAGCAAGGCATATGATCGCGGAATCAGATGAAAAGCATCCCCCGCCCCCAATATAACCGCCATGAATCCAAACAGCCTATACTGCTTATTGTCACCGGATTTTTTGATCATGCGAAAGCCGAGGATGATTACGGTGCCAAGATACACGACATTAAACAACGTCTCCATGATTGCTTGCAGGAAAACCACCCCATTTTCTCTTTTTTCATATTGTTCAGCTCCATACTGGTAGCAAATTTTACTATACTAAACGAATATGAATACCAGATGAACAAAGCATTTCACCCGCACCGCGGTTTAGATTGTGAACAGTACTACGCCGAAGAAAAACCGATGATCCCTCTTTGAAAGGAACCATCGATTTTGCCCCGAAGCAATGGTATGACTATGCATCTACACCGACTGCTTCGCTGATATGAGTGAATCCGTCTTCCGCCATCAGCTTCAGCAGTTTCTTGTTGATCTGTTTGACGATCCCCGGTCCCTGATAAATCATCCCCGTATATACTTGAACCAAACTTGCTCCGGCGCGAATCTTCCTGTAAGCATCTTCTCCGGTAAAAATGCCGCCTACGCCAATGATCGGCACTTTGTCGCCCACTTCCTGATAAATCTGCTTTACCCATTCCGTAGAGCGTTCTGTGAGCGGTCTTCCGCTCAAGCCTCCCGCTTCAGCGGCTTTCGGGTGGTTCGCGACGGCTTCACGAGACAATGTCGTATTGGTGGCGATGATGCCCGAAATACCTTCCGCTACAGCGGCATGGACAACATCATGCATGTGCTCGTCCGACATGTCCGGCGCTACTTTCAGGAGAATCGGTTTTTTTCGGATGCCGCGAGCTTCCATTTCCGCCGCTTTTTCACGCACAGTCCGTATGAGCAAGCGCAGGTTCGCCGTTTCCTGCAGGTCACGCAGATTCGGCGTGTTTGGAGAGCTGATGTTCAGGACGAAGTAATGGCCATACGCATACAGCATGTCCATACATTTGCTGTAGTCGCTGGCCGCTTCCTCGTTGGGCGTACCTTTATTTTTCCCGATATTGATGCCGATCGGAACATCTGAATAAGCAAAGCCCACCAAATGTTGAGAAGCAAGATAGGCCCCATGATTATTAAAGCCCATCCGGTTAATGACGGCCTGGTGCTCAGGCAAGCGAAACAGTCGCGGCTTGGGATTGCCCGGCTGTCCTTGCGGGGTAAGCGTCCCGACTTCAATAAAACCAAATCCTAGTGAAGCCAGTGCATGGTATACTTCTGCATTTTTGTCAAAGCCCGCTGCCAAACCAACTGGATTCGGGAACTTCATATCCCAGAGCTTCGTCTCCAGACGTTCGTCGCGAAAGTGGTAGATTATTTTCAACAGCGTTTTTCCCGGAGCGGAATCCTCTAGCAGCCTCAGGGCTTGGATGGTCTTTTCATGAATGTCTTCAGGGTCCTGCTGAAACAAATAATTACGGATAAGCTGATACATCTTGGTTGCCCTCCTTACTCCGTTTTCACAGTAGGATACCACATTTTCATAGATCGGTCCGCTCAACGCCGAAACTCTCATCGAAAACTTAGATTTCAACTTCATTCAAGCACGAAAAACACCAAAGGTTCCAGCCTCGTATGCTGAAACCTCTGATGAGTACGTCTGCTATCCAATCGGCAATATGATTTCGACAGTTGTGCCTTTGTTCTTTTGGCTCTTGATCCTCATGCTTCCCTGATGGGCCTGAACAATTTTGTAACTGATCATCAGTCCTAGCCCCGTGCCTTTTTCTTTTGTTGTATAAAAAGGCTCACCTAACTTTTGAATGCGGTCTTCATCAATCCCCTCACCTTGATCGA
>JBLNEJ010000569.1:0-5784 GCA_050262535.1 Clostridia bacterium | reverse complement strand
GCGAGCTTGTCAATCTCATCGAGCAAAAACACCGGGTTAATCGTTCCCGCCTGCTTCATTCCTTGAATGATTCGGCCTGGGAGCGCACCCACGTATGTACGACGGTGACCACGAATCTCGGCTTCGTCGCGAACGCCACCGAGCGAGATGCGAACGAACTCACGCTCCAGCGCTCTTGCAATCGATTTGGCAAGTGATGTTTTCCCTACCCCTGGGGGTCCAACCAGACAAAGGATCGGGCCGCGCATTTTGTTGACCAGCTTTTGTACCGCCAAATACTCCAGCACGCGTTCCTTCGGCTTTTCCAAGCCGTAGTGGTCTTCATTCAGCACATCTTCCGCATGCTTGATGTCAAGATTGTCAATGGTCTTCTTGGTCCATGGCAGGGCAAGAAGGGTATCGATATATGTACGGATTACGCTGCCTTCCGCAGATGTCGAAGGCATTTTTTCCAGACGGTCCAGTTCTTTTTCGATCTTCGTGCGAATTCGTTCCGGTGCATCCGACTTGTCTAGCTGCGCCCGCAATTCTTCGATTTCGCCTGCTCGTCCTTCCTTGTCTCCCAGTTCCTTTTGAATCGCCTTCATCTGTTCACGCAGGTAGTATTCCTTCTGCGTTTTTTCCATTTGCTTTTTGACGCGTTGGTTGATTTTTCGCTCCAGCTCAAGCACTTCGCGCTCGTTGTTCAGCAAGCCGAGCAAAAGCTCCAGACGACGCTGGATGTTGGTCGCCTCCAGAATCTCCTGCTTATCCTTCATCTTGATAGGCAGATGAGAAGCGATCACGTCAGCCAAACGCCCCGGCTCTTCAATGTCGCTGACAGAAGACAGTGTTTCAGGGGATACTTTTTTGGACAGCTTGATATATTGTTCAAAATGAGCCAGCACCGCGCGCATCAACGCATCCAGCTCGTTTTCGTTTGCTTCTTCCTCCTGGAGATAGCTGATCCCTACGACAAAAAATTCATCCTTGCTTTTGTATTCCTCAATTTTTGCCCGTTGCAAGCCCTCAACGAGAACGCGAATCGTTCCGTTCGGGAGCTTCAGCATTTGTTTTACCCGGGCGACGGTACCGATATTGTAAATCTGTTCGGCATCCGGCTCTTCAATCTGAACTTCCTCCTGGGTGGCTAGAAGAATAATATTGTCATCCACCATGGCACGCTCAAGGGCCTTAATAGATTTCTCCCTACCCACATCCAAGTGAAGTACCATGCTTGGATACACGAGCAAACCGCGCAGAGGAAGCAGCGGAATGTCACGCTTGCCGGTACGTTCACTCATAAGTAAGCACCTCCATGACCTTCATGAAATCACCGTCTTTTTCTTTACTGTAGTTAGCAAATGAGGCGTTTTCGTATCATTTTAGCGCAAAGCGGGAACAATGTCTAATTTAAGGAGCCCCACCCCGCCTAAATGGGCAGGGTGGTTCCCAACTCGTCGGATTGCAAAGGTAACGTTAGGGGGAGAAGCTCCGTTGACTGAGTCGCTTCCGGCTGTTCCTCCGTGATCATCGCCAGCTGTAACGCTTCCTGCACGGTGCTAACCGGAATGACCTGAATCCCTTCCATCTCTTTAAAAATCGTCTGCCAGTTTTCCTCCGGGATTATCACACGGGTTGCTCCCGCTTGCCGTGCGGCCTCTACCTTGGCAACAATTCCGCCGACAGGCTTGATTTTTCCGTGGATGCTGATTTCCCCGCTGACGGCCAACAGATTGTCGATCGGCTGCTTTTGGATTGCGGAATAGATGGCGATGGCAATCGTCAAGCCGGCTGAAGGGCCGTCCACCGGCATCCCGCCGGGAAAATTGATGTGCAAATCGTAATCGTAAGGAGCAAGCCCCAGCCGGTGAAGAACCGTCAGCACGTTTTCAATCGATCCCTTGGCAGTCGATTTGCGGCGGATGGTCCGGTTGCGATTCCCCAGCTCTTCTTCTTCCACCAATCCAGTCATGGTGACCCGCCCATTTCCTGGAATCGTGGCAAGCGTGGCGGTAACCTCCAGCTCCATGACATTTCCCATATTTGGTCCATATACGGCAAGCCCGTTGATCAACCCGATCTGCGGGGTTGCATGTACGCGTTTCTCATGACGCGGCGACTTCTGGCTGCTGTGCACAACCCATTCCACATCTGCGGCGGTTATCGTGGCACGTTCTTCAGTCATTGCGATTCCTGCCGCGATTTGCAGCGTGTTGATTGCTTCGCGGCCATTCGTTGCATAACGCTCCACAACGGTAATTGCTTCTTCTGACAGCTGCATGTCAAGCTTTTCCGAAGCGGTTCGAATGATGCTTCCCACTTCATTGGGCATCAATGGCCGGAAAAAAATCTCCAAGCAGCGTGACCGCAGCGCAGGGGGCAGCTCTTCCGGCGAACGCGTTGTTGCACCGACCAAACGGAAATCAGCAGGCAATCCATAGCGGAACACGTCGTGGATATGTGCCGGAATTTGCGTATTTTCTTCACTGTAGTAGGCTGATTCAAGCATTACCTTGCGATCTTCAAGCACTTTCAGCAGCTTGTTCATCTGGACAGGATGCAGCTCACCAATTTCATCGAGAAACAAAATGCCGCCATGCGCCTTCGTAACCGCCCCTGGCTTCGGCTGCGGGATGCCCGCCTGCCCCATCGCTCCTGCCCCTTGGTAGATCGGATCATGAACAGACCCGATCAACGGATCAGCAATGCCGCGTTCGTCAAATCGGGCGATTGTTGCGTCCACCTCAACGAATTTGGCATCACTTTTAAAAGGCGAATGATGATTTTTCTTCGCCGCTTCCAAAACAACGCGAGCTGCGGCCGTTTTCCCTACCCCTGGCGGCCCGTAAATGATCACGTGCTGCGGATTGGGCCCGCACAAAGCCGCACGAAGCGCCTTAAGTCCGTCTTCCTGTCCGACGATTTCCGCGAGCTCACTCGGGCGAGTCTTCTCGGACAGCGGTTCGGTCAACGCAATCATTCGCAGCTTGCGCAATTGGTCCATATCCTTGCGAGACTCTTTGTCCGTTGATTGCTTGGTTGTTCGCTGCGTCCGCAAAAGATTCCAGAAGTAGGTTCCGATAATGATCCCGACCACCACTTCAATACAAGCAATCACGAGCGTTGTATAATCCATCAGTGTTCCCTCCCAGCTTACGCATCCTCTCAACTATACTTTGTAGTATTGCCTATGCATGGAGGGAGTAAACGAAAAACCACCCCGAGAAAGTGGGGTGGCTTCCATCATTAGGCGATTTCGCCGTGAACGGCGCGGCCTTCTTTATTGGTCAGCATCGGTTTGACTTTATCCTTGACAACCTCTTCGGTAATGACGCATTTGCCTACATCTTCACGAGATGGCAGCTCATACATCATATCAAGCATAATTTGCTCGATGATCGCCCGCAATCCGCGTGCGCCGGTGTTGCGCTTGATCGCTTCCTTGGCGATTTGGTGCAGCGCCATGTTTTCGAACTCAAGCTCGACGCCATCAAGCAGCATCAGCTTTTGATACTGTTTGATCAACGCGTTTTTCGGTTCGGTCAGAATGCGGATCAGGGTATCCTCATCCAAAGGCTCGAGCGTTGCCATTACCGGCAGACGACCGACAAACTCGGGAATCAATCCGAATTTGAGCAGGTCTTCCGGCAGCACATGCTTCAGGTATTCGCCCGCTTTCAGATCACCCTTCGCTCCGTCAGCCAGGTCAGCACCAAAGCCGATCACCTTTTTGCCGATACGGCGCTTGATAAGCTGTTCGATCCCATCAAACGCCCCGCCGCAAATGAACAGAATGTTGGACGTATCGATCTGGATGAACTCCTGGTGCGGATGCTTGCGGCCACCTTGAGGCGGTACGCTGGCAACGGTTCCTTCGAGGATTTTCAGCAATGCTTGCTGAACCCCTTCGCCGGATACATCACGCGTAATCGATGGATTCTCCGATTTGCGTGCAACCTTGTCAATTTCGTCGATATAAATGATGCCCTTCTCAGCTTTTTCCACGTCGTAATCAGCAGCTTGGATCAGCTTGAGCAGGATGTTCTCAACGTCTTCCCCTACATAGCCCGCCTCGGTCAACGAGGTCGCATCTGCGATGGCAAATGGAACGTTGAGAATGCGTGCCAACGTTTGCGCAAGCAACGTTTTCCCGCTACCGGTCGGTCCAATCAGCACGATGTTCGATTTTTGCAGCTCAACATCCTCAATTTTAGCACCGGTATTGATGCGCTTGTAGTGGTTATAAACCGCTACCGACAGCGATTTTTTCGCCAAATCCTGTCCAATGACATAATCGTCCAGGATCTTGCGGATCTCCATCGGCTTCGGAATTTCCTTCATGTCGATTTCTTCGTCACTGCCCAGCTCTTCCTGTACGATATCGTTGCAAATCTCGATGCATTCATCACAAATATAAACGCCCGGTCCTGCAACCAGCTTGCGTACCTGTTCCTGCGATTTGCCGCAGAAGGAGCACTTGAGCTGACCTTTGTCATCGTTAAATTTGAACATTGCTTTCACCTCTTGTCGGTCAATTCCTTGCGTATTCCATCACTTGATTACTTTGTCAATCAATCCGTAGGCTAACGCTTCTTCCGCGCTCATAAAATTGTCGCGGTCAGTATCTTGCTCAACACGAGACAGCGGTTGCCCGGAACGCTCGGCAAGAATCTCGTTCAGTTGCTTCTTGGTTTTCATAATCCAATCAGCATGAATACGGATATCCTCAGCCTGACCACGCACGCCACCCAAAGGCTGGTGAATCATCACTTCGCTGTTGGGCAGGCAGTAGCGCTTCCCTTTGGCTCCGGCGGTCAAGAGCACCGCTCCCATGCTGGCCGCCATACCGATACAAATGGTGGAAACGTCAGGTTTTATGTGCTGCATTGTATCAAAGATGGCCATGCCAGCTGTGACAGACCCTCCCGGTGAGTTTATGTATAGACTGATATCCTTCTCAGAGTCCTCGGACGCCAAGAACAGCAGCTGTGCAACAACCAGATTGGCTACTTCGTCGTCGATTTCGCTGCCCAAAAAAATGATGCGGTCTTTCAAAAGTCGCGAGTAAATATCATACGCGCGTTCTCCACGGTTTGTTTGCTCAACGACCATTGGGATTAGCATACTCTCCGCCCTCCTTTAACGAAAGATGTGGAATTCTAACATACAACTTTTGGAGTTAGAAAACAAGGCACGAATACGCTGTTCGTGCCTTGTACTCATGTACTAGATTATGCGGATACTTTGCTTTGTGCAACCAGGAAATCAACCGTTTTGCGAGTTTGGATATCGTGGTACAGACCAGCCAATCCATCTTGACCTGCGAAGATCTTTTTCAGCTCGTCAGCAGGACGGCCATACATCGCGGACAGTTTTTCCAGCTCAGCTGTCACATCTGCTTCTTCTACCTTGATGTCTTCTGCTTTTGCGATTGCTTCCAGCGTCAGGGCAGTGCGTACGCGAGTGGTTGCATCCGCACGCATTTGGTCACGCAGCTGGCTTTCATCCATGCCGGAGAACTGATAGTACAGCTCGATGTTCATGCCTTGGTATTGCAGGCGTTGCGCGAATTCCTTCACCATTTGATCCAGCTCTTGCTCGATCATCACGGATGGGATGTCGATTTCTGCGTTTTCGCTTGCTTTCAAAACCAATTGCTCGCGTTGGTACGTGTCTTTATCTTTTGTTGATTTTTCTTCCAGCTTCTTCTTGGTGTCTGTTTTCAACTCATCCAGCGTGTCGAATTCGCTTACGTCTTTTGCAAACTCATCGTCAAGAGCAGGCAGGTTTTTGCGTTTGAAG
>JBLNEJ010000568.1:0-4144 GCA_050262535.1 Clostridia bacterium | reverse complement strand
TAAACGACGATGCGTAACAATACTTTCTTCATTTTCTTTTCCTCCTGAAAAATATATTTACCTTAGGGGTGTAGGGTATAAATGTTGCAAATGACAAACCTACCATCCGTTTTGAACCAAGGACACAATGATGTAGCCAATCCCTACCATTGATGAGATGGATGTCAGCACGATCATCCCTTTGCGCTTGAATCCTTCCTTATACTGTTGGTAAATCGACCAGAGGACGGTTACAAACGTTAGCCCGATCATTACGCGCTGGAATGGCAGCATATCCGCCGTGCTCATGTTCATTAACTCGTTGGCTGTTCCACCAGCCATGATAAAAAGAAGTGCATGCAACCAGTGCTGGGTTGCCAGAAACGTGATGATCACCGGTAGCAGGGCGGTCATTCGTTTTGCTTGTTTCATCCTTGTGCAGCAGACTTTCATGATCGTTCCTCCTGTGAAATATTGATTTAACAATCCCTGCTTACACAATAAAACGGTTCTATGAACTGAATATGAATGGAAAAAGCGATCCATAAAAAATTCGTCCCAAAGCAGCGACAATCACCTTGAAACCGTCTTGGCTGCACATATGCCGACCGGAATCAGCGTAATTCAACGAAAAAAAAATACCGCCAGATGGCGGCAATCATGATGGCAGCTTCACTTCAAACGTTGTTCCTTCTCCCAGTTTTCCCGATACGTGAATCGAACCATGATGCATCTCGACGATTTGTTTGACGATTGACAAACCAAGGCCATTGCCTTTGACCGAAGAATTACGGGCTTTGTCTACTTTATGAAACGGCTTGAAAATGTCCGTCCGCTCTTCTTCCGGAATGCCGATCCCGTTATCTGTGATGGACACAATTTTCTGATCGTCCTCCATGACTGCCTCAATCTGAATTTTTCCGTTGGCGGGTGTGAATTTGATGCTATTGCTCAGCAAATTGATCCACACCTGACTGAGTTTGTCTTCATCCGCTTGTATGGTGATGGGCTCAAGATGAAGCACCATTTCAATTTCCTTTGCGCTCCAATGGGGCTCCAACGTGATCACCACTCTCCGAAGCTGCTCATCCAATCGATACGTACTGACTTTTACCGGCTGCTGATCATGCTGCAAACGGGACAATTGGAGCAAGTCTTGACTTAACCGGGATAATCTTTCGCTCTCCTGTTCAATGATCGTCAAATAGCGAAGGCGGCTTTCTTCGTTCATTTGCTTTTGCTTCAACGCCTTTGTAAACCCGGAAATCGAGGTTAACGGCGTCCCGATTTCATGGGAAACGCTTGAAACAAACTCTCGCCGCATTCGATCCATCTTGCCCAGTTCCTTCGCCATCTGGTTAAAGCTGACGCTCAATACACCGATTTCATCCTTGCGTTTGGTCGACAATTCGATGTCAAATTCACCTTTGGCCATCCGCTTTGTTGCTTCTGTCAAGCGAACGATCGGATTCACAATATACCGTGCAGCGATAATGATCAAAAAGCTTCCGAAAAGCATAATCATGACATACATCAGGTGTATGGCATTCATGTTCTCCGAATCCAATATGTCCAACTTCACGGTTACAAACAAGGCATAAGGCTGCCCAGCTACCTGAAACGGAAGACCAACTACAGGCAGCTCGGCCCTGTTTGATTTAGGAGAAACGACCTTTTCCATTCCGCTAACCTGTTCCCCTGAAAGTACACGATCGATTTCAGCAAGATCCACCTGCAAAAGCCACTCATCTTCGTCAAGCAACGGTTTGCGATCCTTGTTGTAAAGCTGGAGAACGTTATAGGAAAGCCCGGACAAGTTTTGCATTAACGGGACCAATTCAGCGGAAGGTGTCGTTTGAAACGTTTGGATCAGTTTGTGCCCGTTTGCGACAAGCATATCTTGTATCATTTGATTGGATTTGGATTCATACATCCAGGTGGTCACATAAAACCCCACAACGAGACTGAGCAACACGATACCGGCAAAGATCAATACCACGCGCGTGTATAATGACTTAATCCCGGTTCACCTCCAATCGATAACCGAGCCCGCGAATGGTCACAATCCGGAAATCAGTTTCGCCAAATCGTTCCCTGAGCCGCTTGATGTGCACATCGACGGTCCGCTCGTCACCTTCATAATCAATGCCCCATATTTGTTCAATCAGCGCATCTCGGGTAAACAATTGCCCGGTGTAGCTCCCCAGTTTGTAAAGCAATTCGAACTCTTTCATCGGCAGTGTCAAGGCGTTCCCATTTTCATAAAGTACTTCGTATCTCGTACGGTCTAACGAGATACTCCCGAGCTTGATGATCGAGGAGGTGGAAATGCGGTACCGCTTCAGCAGCGCTTTTACGCGAAGAACGAGCTCCACCGGATCAAAAGGCTTTACCAAATAATCGTCCGTCCCAATTTTGAAACCATGAATACGGTCCCGCGCCTCTCCCTTCGCAGTCATCATTAAAATAGGCATTTCCCCAAACTCCCGGAGGTTCTTGCATAAATCCCATCCATCCATTTGCGGCATCATAATGTCCATGATGACCAAATCAACCGGATGGTTCTCGGCATACTCCAACGCGTCTGCTCCGTTCTCTTTCTCTACAATCTCAAATCCTTCGTCCTTTAAGTACAGTGAAACGAGCTCGCGAATGTGCGGTTCGTCATCAACCACCAAGACCTTCGTCACTTTTCGTTCTCTCCTCTAATTTCGACTACAAACGGGAATGCTCTAACTTTTCCATTCTGCTTGAATTCAGCCCAGATTTTATAGATGCCCGGCTTCGTAAATTCCGTTTCGAAAATCGGTTCCCTCTCATTAGCCGGATGCACATGAAGATAGTTCTGGGCGTATTCATCCAGAATGACCACATGCCCCATCGCTCCCAAATAAGGGGCCAACTTTGATTGATCCAAATCGAATGTCAACGTAACAGGCTGATTGGCTTGGGCTGAACTCATCCTCATGTTTACGGTTTCACCGTCTATCGATTGCGTAAAATTGCTGTCAGCCTTCCGTTCCTCGTTGTGGCTGTCCATTGTTCCACTTGGATTCCCGACAATAAACGGAACCGGTGCCACATGATACGCCTCATGTTTCGGCTTGATATCAACAAATGCCTTGTAAAACCCTTCCGGCAGCTCATGTTCAACGCGGAACTCGCCATTGCCAGCCTGTTCCGGATGAAGATGATAATATTTCTCCAAATGTTCATCCACAACGATCAAATGAAGCAGCTTCTCATGATTTATTTCTAAATCGTGAACAGGATTCCCTGTTTTATCTTTCAGGAATATTTTGATTTCCTTTGCTTTCGATTGAACGAACACATTGACTTCACTCGTTCCCTGATGCGTCGACCCACTTTCGTGTCCATGGCTGCTGCCGTTTTGTTCGGCTTCCTCATGCGGTTGATTATTTGCAGATGCATTGTGACTTGCATTGTTGTCATGTTGTGCAGCGGATACTACCTCCGTTTCATCCGCGAAATACTGGTCATAAGCGGTAAACCCGCCAATGACCACTGCTCCGTAAAGAACAGCCGCGATCACGCTCTTATTCGAGACGACCCATTTCTTCATTTCTAACACTCCTCACAGTCCAGCATGTGGTATACGATTTCGTAATCATTGCCACTATAATTTGGCTTTGTGAATTGAATATAAACGAAAAAACATCGCCCCTTTCTTTACACAAAAATAAACCGGGGTAACGCCAGACGGCCCCCCGGTTTATCGCTTATTACTCTTCCACTACCCGCTTCCCGAAAAATGTCTTCGACGCCTTGAACAACTCCAGTCGGCCACTTCGGTAACAACTGCTTTGGTGCCATCCTTGTAATATGCCTTCAAGCTGATGCTTTGGTAGCGGATCGAAATCCTTTTTCTAAGCCAAGACCAACTGCAACGACATACAATCATGTTCCCCGATTTACTTTTTTACAGTTACACTGATGGTTACGGTCTTGCCTCCATATTTAGCCACAATGCTGGTTTTCCCTGCCTTTTTGGCTGTCAGCTTTCCCGTTGCGTCTATAATCGCATAAGTTGGCTTGCTGCTGCTCCACATGGCAAGCTCAGTTACATCTCGATCTGAACCGTCGGACATACGTGCATGTAATTCCAACTGTACGGTTTGTCCCGGCTCAATCGTAACACTTTTTT
>JBLNEJ010000567.1:0-2795 GCA_050262535.1 Clostridia bacterium | reverse complement strand
AGCAAATCCCCGGTTTGCAGCGCTTCGGTCCCTTCCGTCATGTAGCGCGACATCGTTGCCAGCAAAACGAGAATCAGCGTTACGGTCAAGAGAACAATCCCCAAGCGACCGCCAAAATTGCCGACAATCAACATGCTGACCTCATCGGGCCACTCCGGCCAAACTGCCTCCGCCTTGGCCACAAACGACAGCGTTCCGAGCGAGAGCGGCAGAAACGACCAGATCAACGGTGCCAGACTGAAGGCCAGCCCGCGCTTGGTTTCCTTCATCTGAAAGTAAATCGTGCGCAGATCCGGGTTTACCAGCCCGTGTGCAGCAAAGCGGATGGCCATGGCGGCTGCCAAATACCAGCTAACGGGATTGTCCAGACGAAGCATATCCGTCGCCAAAAATTTCACCCCGGAATAAACGGTCGGCACGCTTACCTTCAAATAGACGAGCGTTGGCAAGAGAACCGTCGACGCCATCGAAAGGATCACGATGATGAATGACGTCCGGTTCGGTTTGCCAAACCGGAAGATCAGGATCAACCAGAAAAACAGCAGGACCACCGCAATCGACATGAGCGGGGTCACATCGTACACGAGCTGCAGCACCATTTTGCCAGCAAGGACGGCGACAAGCGTACCCTCGAGCCGGTACAGAAAAAGGACCGTTTTGGGCGTTTCCGGTTTTGGTCCGCGCTTTTGGCCAATCCAAAGGTAGACAAACATGAATCCGAAAATGCCCGCCGCCACATAGCCGATCAACCCGACAACTCCGTACTGGTAAGAAGCCTGAGATGAGGCGAGAAATGCGTACAGACCGATCCATTGCCCCAGCAGTGCAACAATCCCTTTTCCCAAGCCGAGCGAAGCCTCATCCGGTACCGAACGGTTGCGCTCCATCCAATAGATGACGATGAGACAGGCGATCAGGGAGATGAACGTTAGCCATTGAATGTTATAGAGGTCCATTCCCGCCTACACACCTTGCGCCATCCGGTACTCGCGCGGCGACTGTCCTTCCAGCTTACGGAAGGTGACAGCGAAATAATTCGGGCTGCTAAAGCCGACGCTGTGGGAAATATATTCAACCGAAAGCATTTGATTGTCGAGCAATTCCTTCGCTTTTTCAATGCGGATTTTGGTCAGGACATCGACAAATGTCAGCCCCAGCTTTTTCTTAAAAATCCGGCTGAGATGCGACGGACTCAAGTGAACCTCGACCGCCAGATCGTGCAGGGTAAGAGCGTTGGCATAATTGCTCGCCATATAGTCAAGGCATTGCTGGATGAGCGACTCTTCCTTGTTCTGCGCCGCATTGACCGCGGCATAAAACGATTTGCGCAAGGCCGCAGGCGTATCAACCCGATCGCCTATGCCAAACGTCCAGTTCAGCTTGGGCAGCGTCCGCTTCCACTCGAGCTTTAGGCGGGAGAACACTTCGCGCACCTGCTGAAGATGGTTGTCGTCCTTTACCTCCATCAAATACACCCAATACCCTTCCACCGGCTGCGGCGCCAGGATCGCATCCTTGATGACTCCGGCGACAGACGCTTCCCAATCAAGCTGGTTTAAAAGCTCTGTCTGCCCGTCCTCAGCCTTGAGCACAACGACCAGATTCGGTTCAAATGGAACATCCGCCCGCCACGTTGCTTCCAGTACATCGTCGCTCAGCGCATCGAGGCCGAGCCATTTTTCGACGACGGCCTGCAATAGCAGCGGCTTCATGTTTCGCTTTGCTTCCAGCTCCTTGCACATTTTCTGATACGTTTTGATCAGTTCGTCCGGTATCACCGGCTTTAGGATGTAGCCGCTGACGCCCAGCTCCATCGCGGCCTTCGCGTAATGGAATTCCCCGTAGGCGGAAACAAGGGCAACCTTCAGGTCGGGCCACTGTCCCCTGATTTTCTCCAGTGTCTCAATCCCGTTCAATCCTGGCATGGAAATATCCAGACAGACGATGTCGACCTGCTCTTTCGCAAGCAGATCGATCGCCTCAAACCCGTTGGCGGCAGTAAACAGCTTGATGGTCGGGTCATGTGCGACAAAAATGCTTTGCAAATTCAACAATTCCAACGGCTCATCGTCCACAACCAGAACGTTCATGCTTCCACCTCCCTGTAGCAGATTTTGATCTGGCTGATCGTTCCATTTTGCAGTCGCCTGATCGTCAAGCCACTGTCTGGACCAAATTGGTGGATCAGACGGGCATGTACGTTGCGAATGCCGATGCGAAGCATATCCTCGGCTCCCTGCTGCGACTCCTTCCAGCGCTCGAAGCTGCGAACAACGGGATCGCTGATGCCGTTTCCGTTATCCGTCACCTCGATCAACAGCGTGTTTTGCGAATAACCAACCCAGAGCTTGATTTCGCCCCCCATCACCGACGGCTCGATGCCGTGGATGCAGGCATTTTCCACCAGTGGCTGAATCGTCAGCAGTGGAATCAGCAAAGGCTGTACTTCATCGTTTGCATGGATGCTCCATTGCAGGCGGTTGCCGAATCGCAGCTTCTGAATCGTCAAATAATGCCGGACGTATTCCAGCTCCTCCCGCAACGTGACCAACGGCTCTCCTTCCTTCAGGTGATACCGCATCAGCGAAGCAATGGCGTAGGTCGCCTGCTCCGCCTCCTTTTTCATGTCGAGGCGAATCAGGGTCGAGATCACGTTCAAGGTATTGAACAAAAAGTGCGGCCGGATTTGCGAGGACAAATGCAGAAACTTCGATTCGTTCAGCAGCACCTCCAGCCTGGCGCGCTTTTTCTCCACTTCCAGATAGTCGATCTCTTTTTCCGTTATGAGAATCACG
>JBLNEJ010000566.1:0-2884 GCA_050262535.1 Clostridia bacterium | reverse complement strand
AGAGCAAATGCCGCACCAACCTGGGCAGCTTCCTGTCCTTGGCAAGAAATTACGAAAGGCACTTTTCCTGCACGGTTGAGCAGCCATTGGCGTTCATCAATTTTTCGGGCCAGCAGCATGTAATAATACATGTCCAGCACCTGTGCATCGGTTAATCCAACCGTTTCATGACGTTTAGCCGAAATTGCCATTCTCGTTCCTCCATTTCCCATTATGAGTGAATCGCTTTCCCGTCCACAGCGAGAGCTGCTTCCATCATGGCTTCCGACAGCGTTGGATGGGGATGAATCGTCTGGGACAGCTCCCATGGTGTCGCATCGAGTACACGGGCCAAATTCGCCTCGGCGATCAGCTCTGTCACATGCGGTCCAATCATGTGAACCCCGAGCAGATCATTCGTTTTGGCATCCACTACCATTTTGACAAAGCCATCATTCTCGCCATAAACCAATGCCTTGCCAATAGCTTTAAACGAAAACTTGCCTGTTTTTACTTCAAAACCCTTCTCTGCGGCTTGCGCTTCTGTCAGCCCGACGCTAGCTACCTCTGGGCGACTATAGGTGCATTTCGGCACTTTGAGAGGATCGAGCGGGTGAGTCTGCAGCCCTGCCATATGCTCCACTGCTGCAATTCCTTCATGCGACGCAACATGAGCCAGTTGCAAACCGCCGATACAGTCGCCGATCGCATAAATGTGCGGTTCTGCTGTCTGGTAATGCTCGTTGACCACGATGACGCCGCGCTCCACCTTGATTTCAGTCGCCTCCAGGCCAATGTTCTCTACATTAGCCTTCCTGCCAACGGACAGAAGCAGTTTGTCAGCAGTGAAGCTTTGGACACCGCTAGCCAATTCTGCGTGCACCGTAACTTTTCCGTCTGCGGTCTGTACCTGGTCTGTCAGCAGTTTGGCCCCTGTTACCAGTTTAACCTTCCGTTTCTTTAACAAACGCTGCATTTCCTTGCTGATCTCTTCATCCTCAAACGGCAAGATATTCGGTGCCGCTTCAATCACGGTCACTTCCACCCCGAAATCGCTAAGCAGGGAAGCCCATTCAATCCCGATCACACCGCCGCCTACTATCAGCATCGATTGAGGCAGTTCTGTCAATTCCAGCGCTTCATCGCTCGTCAATATGTACTGCCCGTCAACCGTCAGGCCCGGCAGCACGCTTGGACGCGAGCCTGTCGCCAAAAGCAGGAATTTCGGTACGATGATCTCTTGGTCGCCGTTCGCACTTTCCACGCGAACCGCTCCTGCTTGCGGGGAAAAAATGGACGGCCCCATGACACGTCCCAGGCCGGAGAAGACCTGGATCTTGCCTTTGCTCATCAAGTAGGAAATCCCTTTCAGCTGTGTTTCGATGATACTTTGTTTACGCGCTTGCACCTTGTCAAACTGAACGCTGATGCTTTCAGCAGCGATCCCGTATTTATCGCTTTCTTTCATCGTTGCAAATACTTCTGCACTTCGCAGCAGGGCCTTGGACGGAATGCACCCTTTATGCAAACACGTACCGCCAAGTTTCTCTTTCTCCACAATCGCCACCTTCATGCCGAGCTGCGCTGCCCGAATGGCGGCCACATATCCTCCTGGTCCGCCCCCTAGAACGACCAGATCAAACTCTTGGGACATTTGCGTTATCTCCTTTACATTCAAATAGTTCGGACACGCCGCAACGCAGGAAGGAAACCAAGGGGAGTCCGGGAACCGACACCGGACCCGCCGCTTTACGGTTTCCGTTTACTTGCTGTAAACCGACTTGCCGTCTCGCAAAAACATGCTGCGCGATTTCGCCACGCGCGCAATTCGCTCTTCTGCCATCCGGTCTGCTGCTACGTACGATGGTACGTTGTCACGAGCGGATATTTCGAACACTTTCGTGATGTTGTCATAGATCGTTTCCACTTTTTTCAGTGCACGCTCCCGATTGTAGCCGTGCAGCTCGTCAGCCACATTGATCAGGCCGCCCGCGTTGATCACATAGTCCGGTGCGTAAATCAAGCCTTTTTCATGGATCAGGTCGCCGTGGCGTTCTTCCTTGAGCTGGTTATTCGCAGCACCCGCGATCACCTTGGCTTTCAGCAGCGGGATCGTATCATCATTGATGATTGCCCCCAATGCACACGGAGCGAAAATATCGCAATCGACCTGGAAGATCTCGTTTACGCCGACTGCCTTTGCACCAAACTCGGCTACTGCACGATTCACATTGTCCTCGTTGATATCGGTTACGATCAAATGTGCCCCTTCTTCATGCAGATGCCTACATAAATTGTATGCCACGTTTCCGACACCTTGCACCGCGATCACTTTGCCGGACAGATTGTCCGTACCGTAAGCGACCTTCGCGGCTGCCTTCATGCCGCGGTATACGCCGTAGGCCGTTACCGGGGAAGGATTGCCGCTTGAGCCGAATGCAGGGGATACGCCCGTAACATAATTCGTTTCCAGATGGATCATGTCCATATCGGCTACAGTCGTCCCTACGTCCTCAGCCGTGATGTATCGACCGTTCAACCCTTGAATGAACCGACCGAAGGCGCGGAACAGCTCTTCGCTCTTGTCCTTTCGCGGATCACCGATGATGACGGTTTTCCCACCACCAAGATTTAAACCGGCAGCAGCTGCTTTGTATGTCATCCCGCGGGCAAGCCGCAACGCATCGACAATCGCGTCTTCCTCGGTTTGGTACGTCCACATGCGGGTTCCACCGAGCGCTGGTCCTAACGTTGTATCATGAATGGCGATAATCGCCTTCAACCCTGAAGTTTCGTCCTGGCAAAAAAGCACCTGCTCATAGTCATAACGCTGCAAGTAATCAAAAATTTTCATGATGAAGCCTCCCTATGATTGCACTTAGCAAATGGTACAGGATCGTTGATC
>JBLNEJ010000565.1:0-2937 GCA_050262535.1 Clostridia bacterium | reverse complement strand
ACGCCCATTCCAATGCACTTCCTTTCGTTTTATGTTTGGATGGTGGCGATGCTGATCGCGCCAATTCCCGCATGCAGGCCGATTGCCGGGGAAATATCGATTGTATATGCGGGGCGCTGTCCCACTATGCCATCCAGTACTTCCTCCCACTCCCGGACAAGCTGGGGAGCATGCGCATGAAGCAGTACATACCGTTCAATCGGCTTTTGCTCGTGCATCGTCCGGATCATATGAAAAATCTTCTTCCGGTTGGCGGCGGTACTGAATGCCTGACCGAACAATACCGATTTTCCGTGCTCATTCAACGAGACGATCGGTTTCAAATTGAGCGCATTGGCCAGCCATCCTTTTAACGGGCTGACACGTCCTCCGCGTACCATGTAGCGCAATGTCGGAACACTGACCAAAATACGCGCCTGTTCGAGCGCATGTGAAATGACGTCCACAACCTGCCCGTGATCTTTTCCTTGTTCAATCGCTTCAGCCGCTTTCCAGACGATGAGACCAAGCGATCCGGAAAGATGACGGGAATTGATGACAGTCACCGCTTTCCCCTCGACCACTTTTGACGCTTGCAGACTCGCCTGATACGTGCCGCTCAGCTCCTGCGATACATGGATGGCGATAATCGAGTCGTAATGGGCAGCCAGCTTTTCATAGTGCTGCTGCAATAGTTTGAGCGGTGGCTGAGAGGTCGTCGGATATGCACCACTCTCATCCAGCAGTCGATAAAATTGGTTGGGCGTAATCGTCAGCCTGTCGAGATACTGCTCGTCGTCGGCCTGAATGGTGAGCGGCACGACATGAATCTGATACCGATCGATCAGCTCCTGCGGCAAATCACAGGTAGAATCGGTCAACAGTGCAATGCGGGCTTGCGGCCGATGAATCATGTCGAATTGCCGGTGCATGTCTTCCACCTTTTGCTCGCGGATTCGCCCGAAGGAGCGCAGCCGGTGAATGGCTTGCGCAGGGTCATTGGTGTGCAAATGGACGCGGGCGATACGCGTTGAGCCTGCCACCTGAACGGAAGTCCCCAGTGATTGACAGCACTCCTTCATCTCATCGATGCTCATGATGTCCGTCAGCAGTGCTTCTGTGCAATACCTCCGGGACAAATCTGCGAGCGGTTCGGACACATGAATGGTTCCTTGCGGCAGTTCAGGCAAAAGGCTTTCAGCTTGGCGGAACGCCCCCCGCTCGGTCATTTTCAAAATCGACTCGAGCAGCGTCACGAAGCCTTTGGCGCCCGCATCCACGACCCCGTTTTCCTTGAGTACCAGCAGCTGATCCGGCGTTTGGGCCAATGCCTGTTTGGCAGCCGGGTACGATTCGCGCAACAATTGGACAAAATCATTCGATTTCGTCACCAAGGCTTGCATCGAGGCAATCCATTCCCGCATGACGGTCAGAATCGTCCCCTCAACAGGAGCCGAAACGGTGTTGTACAAACGAATGACACTCTGATGCAAGGCAAGTACGAAGCGGCTCGCCGTCACGGTTTTCGCATCCTCAATGGCGTCGCTTATCCCTTGAAAAAACTGGGCAAGAATCATACCCGAGTTGCCTCTGGCCCCTGTCAGGGCCGCATCCGCGATCGAACGCGCCGTTTCGGCAAGCGAAGAGGATACTTCGGTACGTTCCATGACGGAGCGCATCGTTGCTGCCATATTGGTACCCGTGTCCCCATCAGGAACGGGAAACACGTTCAAACGGTTCAATTCCCGCTGGCGTTCTATTACACCTTGCCCGCCAGCAACCAAGGCTTTGTAGAATCTTTGTCCGTCCATATAGGTGATTTTCACGTAGCTCCCTCCCCTCCTCCCTAAATCGTATAATATTTGTATATTGTTTGTACATAGTTTCTTTCAGAATTCTTGATAGAAGTAGCCGGTCCTTCTTTTTGGCCACGTTATTGCTGCAGAGAATGCTGAGACATTCTGTCTTGCGCTCCGGAATTGAAAAAACCCTCCGTTCTCACATGGGAGAAGGAGGGTCGTTGCCTCTGCGTGAACTCATGATATGATGAAATGACAAATAGATGTTTCGACAGAAGGGGGCTTCATTTGTGACAGCGATCCGTCTCGCTTCCTCCGTTATTCTCGTGCGCGAGAACAAACAGATTGAAAAAGACCGGCTCGAGGTCTATACAACCAAACGACCGGACACGATGAAATTCCTTCCCGGGTTTACCGTCTTTCCTGGGGGGGCGATCGAACAGGATGATACACGAGCAGAGTGGTGTGAGTACATCGAAAAGCACTGGGATGACCATTTGCTGCTGCCGAAACATTCCGGTTATCCTGGCGATTCCTTACCCATTGACGAGCTGGAGAAGCTCGAGCTCGCCCATGCCATTGGAGCCGTTCGGGAGGTTTTTGAAGAAACCGGCTTGCTTATTGCTCAAGCCAGACCCGCTTCGTCTGCAGCACAACCGAACAATTGGGAACCTCGGCAGTTGCTTGCACATAGACAAGCCTTGCACAACAAGGAAATCACATTCCTCGAACTGATCCAATCGCTTGGAATCAAGCTCGATCTGGGAACCATGCTGCATATCGGGAGACGCTTGACTCCGCCGACTAGCCCGATTCGCTTCAATACGCAATTTTTCCTGACATATGTCCCAAGCCATATTACGATGATGCCATCGGTCCATGAAGTTGCTGCCGATGCCTGGGTAGAGCCATCTCTTGCCTTGCAGCAGTGCGAGCAGGGGCAAATCGCCTGCGCTCCTCCGACCCGGGAATGCTTTCGGGCACTTGCACAGCTTGCCGACCAGCAGCACTTTCTGAAACGGTTCTCTGGCAAGCCAATCGGCTAAATCGCAGCAAAGCTTCATTGCTTGAAGGGTCCGTCCATGTCATCGCTGATATCGCTCATTTTCACATCAAAAACCAAATTCATCAAATTACCCAGGACAGAATTATCAGCAAC
>JBLNEJ010000564.1:0-2905 GCA_050262535.1 Clostridia bacterium | reverse complement strand
GAACGGAGTGTACAGCACCCTTCCGATCCAGATTTGGGGAATGACGCGAAACGGCTTCTCGCCGGAGGTAAATGCGATCTCCACGCTCGTTTTTGTCACGTCGCTGTTATTCATTATTATTTCAAACAGATTGAACAACAGAGAGGAGTAAGTTTTGATGAAGGAGTTGGCGATTCGCCTTGAAGGCATCAACAAGCGCTTCGGAGAAAGTCATATTGTCAAGAGTCTTGATTTGGATGTTCATAAAGGTGAGTTTTTGACCCTGCTTGGCCCAAGCGGCTGCGGGAAAACCACGACGCTGCGGATGATCGCCGGGTTCGAGCATCCCGACTCTGGCGTCATTTTGCTCAACGGAGAAAATGTAGCAGGTTGGCCGCCGAACAAACGGGACATCAATACGGTATTTCAAAATTACGCTTTGTTCCCGCATATGAATGTGCGAGAAAACATCGCCTACGGATTGCGCTTGAAGGGAGTAGCGTCCGAGGAAATCAAGCAGCGCGTCAACGAAGCATTGCGGATGGTACAGATGGAGGCATTCGCTGACCGTAAGCCGCGTCAGATGTCGGGCGGCCAACAACAGCGTGTCGCAGTAGCGAGGGCCATCGTCAACAAGCCGACCGTTCTGCTTCTGGATGAGCCGCTGGGAGCGCTTGACTTGAAGCTGCGCAAGAAAATGCAGTTTGAACTGAAGGTTCTGCAGCAAAAATTGGGGATTACGTTCATTTACGTCACACATGACCAGGAAGAAGCACTCACGATGTCCGACCGAATCGCGGTCATGAACAACGGACTGATTGAGCAGATTGGAGCGCCTGACATCATTTACAACCGTCCGGCAACTCGCTTTGTCGCCGATTTTATCGGGGAAACCAATCTGTTAAAAGGGAAGCTGGCGGGCAAAGTCGGCCAAACGGTAAAGGTTCTTCTCGAGGGAGTTTCCTTTCCCATGAGCGGCAGTCCAGAGCTCTCCGATGGAATGGACGTATATGTTTCGATTCGCCCCGAGCAGGTCAGCATCAAGCGTCAGCGGCGGGAGGAAGAAGCGTGTCTGATCGGGCGAGTAACGGAGCAAGTGTTTATCGGTTCCTTTTACAAAACGATCGTCACCCTGCCGACCGGCGTGGAAATGGTAGTTGCACAATCCGCGTCATCGGATGAGCTGGTCAATCATGGGGAAGAAGTATTTCTTTCGTGGGAAAGCGATAAAGCGGTTGTGCTCGCAGGTTAAAAAAACAGATGGATCAGGTCGGTCATACTCCGCCTGTTGTCCATCTGTTTTTCTTTGTTAGGGGCACCTATATCGTTTTTAGTAATTGCTGAATTCTGGCGTTGTGAAAAGCTTCTTTAACTTGGTCATCTGGGCATTTACGTATTCAGCGCTAAAATCGGAGCCGAGAATCGCAATGATGTTGCCATACTCATCCTTGATCGGGGCGACGCTTGATTTCAACTGGCCATAGATGTCTTCATACAGCGGGGTTACGCCTACCTTGCCCTTCATCGCCTGATACATGCAGTCCATGATTTCCGGTGGTCCGAAATATTGTTCACCTGGGCCCATTTTTAATCGTTTGTCAGCGACGAGGCTGATGACTTCGCGCTCTGGCGATACGGTGAAGATATAATTCCATTGAATTTTTCCTTCAAGCTCCCTGATCATGGTCAGCTTGTTTTGCAGGATTTGATAGTATCGGTTGCTGGTGGACAAGTTCTCCATCAATCCGTTGATATCATCGACGTTGATTGTTGCTGCTGTTACGGTGGCAACGGAAATCAGCTGTTTATCCAGCTCCTCCTCCAAAACCGCCCACTGAAACTTTTGGTTCGGATGCAGGTTCTTGCTGTTTCGTCTCTCTCTGATTTTTTGATACTTTCTGCTCATGGTGGGCTGACTGACTTGCAAGATCTGGGCAGCGATTTTCACCGACTTGTACTGTTCCATCGCCATGACGATCAGCTGCTCTTCAACAGAGTCCAAGGCATCCTGAAGCGGCATGATGCTGGTGATGATTGGCTTCGCTCTTTCAACGGCTTTTTTCCAAGGGATCATCTTATTAATCGACTTGGCATCGATTTGCTGTTTTTCACTCGTGACGACAACGCGTTGAATCACGTTTTCCAATTCGCGCACATTGCCGTACCAGGGATAGGCCTTAAGCAGATCAAGGGCGTCGGGAGTCAGTTCAATCTCTCGTTTGAATTGGATATTGTATCTGGACACAAAATGTTGAGCCAAAAAGCTGATGTCGTCAACTCTTTCTCGCAAAGGGGGGATGGAGATGGGGACGACGTTTAAGCGATAGTACAAGTCCTCGCGAAACAGGCCTTTTTCTACAAGCTCCTCAAGGTTTTTATTGCTTGCGGCAATAATTTGCACATCAATTTTGATCGGAACGGTCTCACCCAACGGAAACACTTCCCGTTCCTGCAGGACACGAAGCAGCTTCACTTGCAAATTCAAGGGCATCTCTGATATTTCGTCCAGAAATAACACGCCGTGGTTCGCCTGGGTAAAGTAGCCGACCTTTCCTTTCGGGTCTGCTCCGGTAAACGCGCCTTTTTTGTACCCGAAAAGCTCGGACTCCAGCAGCTTTTCGGGAATCGCTCCACAGTTTACCTTCACAAAAGGCCGATCTGCACGCTCGCCCAGTTGATGAATGGCAGAAGCGACCATTTCCTTGCCCACACCTGATTCGCCGATCAACAAGACGGTAGCAGAGGCGGTTGCGACCTTTTGGGCTTTCAGCAAAACATCCTTCATATTGTCACTGTAAACGATGAAGGATTGCGATAATTGCTTTTCCAGCAGGTCGATCTCCTTTTTTCGTTGTTGTGTATGATCATTTTCCTTTTGGAGTTCGTCTTTTATTTTGTCCCTTTCGCTGATGTCGCGGGAGGTCAC
>JBLNEJ010000563.1:0-6647 GCA_050262535.1 Clostridia bacterium | reverse complement strand
ATTCGTCATCTATACCGTAAAGTACAGCGTAGTGACCGGCGAAGTGCACTTTGTTTTTAAAATAATCCAGGTAATAGGCATCTAATTTAAGCCCAACCGGAATGCCGAGTTCGATGCTGCTTCTGACGTTCAGCCACGCCTTATTGACGGACGAGGTTTCTTGATATCTGACGTTCAATCCGAGTCGTTCGGCGAGATAAGCGGTCAGTTTATCCTGTTTTACCCTTCCTCCGATGAAGGGGAAGTCCATTCCCTTCGAATCCCAGTATATGAATCCAAGCCCTTGCCCGAGTCCGAACAACATCGGTTCAGACAGGCGGACTCCCGCATATTGCATTAAATTGCCCATGGCGGTTGTTTCGCAATGTTCGCCTTGATAAGGAATGAAACCTTCAATAAATTTGACCATGTCTACTTGCCTCCTCCTCCAATAATTCATGTATTAAACGGCTAACGAACGCTTGCTCGCTCTCGATTAAGCTGAATGGATGCAAGAACAACGCCCTTACGTTCAGCGGCAAGCTAGCTCCGCCTTGTGATTCGTACTTCTGTCTTATTTTTATCGAGGCTTGTCCAAGAAAATCCAGTCGTTTCCGTAAAGCAATGATGGCCTCTTCCTTCCCGATATGGGGCAAAGCGGCCAAACCGAGATCGAAGCGGTTGTCACGTTCCCGTGTAGACGACAGACTATCAAGAATTTCATTTCTCAGCTTACGTATACCCACTTCGGTGAGGGCAAACCGGGTCGGCGTTGGCCCCTTGCCGGATTTCTCGTCGGATGTCTCAGGTGAGATCCATCCTTTATCGCTAAGTTTCTTCAATCCTACATATATCGAAGTTGTACCGATATTCGCCCATTCTTTATAACCTCGCTGCTCGACTAACTTCATAATATCGTATCCGGAAGATTGACGATGTTCCGCGATCATTTGCAGGAGCATGAATTCGACATTCGATAATGTATGCATAGAGAGACTCCTTATCTTGAGTATTTCATATATGGAATATAACATAGGTGTAATAAAAAATTCAATTACCGAATCTACTAGAAAACTACAGCTTGAGGCGGCACTTGAGCTCGCGGCATCGACCGATCATGCCGATCTTTTTTTGTACCAAGGTGATCAACACTTCTTCACGGAAAGCAGTTTTGCCGTCGTATGACGCTGACGCGACGGCGTTGCTGTTGCAACGTTTACTTGAATTCCTCAGGCGGTAAAATGACTGAGAGCAAACTTCTGTGTGCGGGAAGTCAGTTAAGCTTACGGAGAACGATAGTTCAATAAACCAGGCCAGTCTAACACATTATTTTCATGTTTTGACTGGCCTTTTTGTATGGAGGGTTGAATGGTCTAATACCTATTTTTCTAAGGCAAGGAGCTTTTTTAGACAGAAATAGCACCAAATCAACAGCATCAATCTAATACTTTATTTTCTCTAAACAGAAGGTCATAAGAGGGTAGGGTTGTACATAAGGTGATGGTAAGTACCTTGGGGTAAGGAGTAGCGAAGACCATGGAAACCATTGATATCTCTGTCGTAATGAAAATCATGCGCAAACGCCTCTGGCTCATCGTCACCGTGGTACTCCTCTGCGTCGCGGCAAGTGGAGCGATCAGTTTCTACGTGCTTCAACCCGTTTATGAAGCCTCAAGTACCATCGTAGTTCAGGGCAAAAGCAGCAGCGCGGATTCGTTATACAACGACCTCCGGGCGAATCAGGAACTGGTCAAGACGTATAGCTCCATTATCAAGAGTCGAAAAGTTGCAGAGGACGTCATCGCCCAATTGAAGCTGCCAGTAACGCCAGTCCAGCTCCTGCAGCAAGTGAGGGTGCTTACGGATGAATCGCTGGTTACAACCATCAGTGTCGTACATACCGACCCTGTCCAGGCTGTCAGCATTGCAAATGCGTTTGCCCAATCTTTCCGAAAAAATCTTCCTTCCATTATGGAAGTGGACAACGTGTCCATCCTTGATGAAGCCAAGCTGGAGGGAAACCCATCTCCGATTCGACCGAGACCTTATGTCAACATGGGGATCGCGCTCGTTGTTTCCCTGATGGCAAGTGTTGGACTTGCATTTCTGCTTGCTGTCCTGGACAAGACGATTCAGAGCGAGGAGCACGTGGAGAAATATTTGGAACTCCCCGTTCTGGGGATTATTCCACGAATCAGTCACCAGAAGCTGGGGAAGCGCAAAAAAGAAAGGATGATAGAGCTTGAAGGACAAGAAACCGGGTAGCAAACTGCTATGCTACAGCGAGTCGCGTTCCCCTGTTGCAGAAGCCTATCGTACCTTGCGCACGAATATTTTGTTTATCGACCATGCCAAGATCATCAAGACGTTGATGGTGACGAGCGCACAGCCCGATGAAGGCAAAACGACAACGATCTGCAACCTTGCCATTGTATTTGCGCAATCTGGCAAGCGGGTGTTAATCGTCGATGGCGATCTCCGCAAGCCTTCCTTGCATCGGATGTTTCGTTTGCCCAATCAAAAAGGGCTGACCGATCTGTTGCTGCATGAAGATAAATTCGTGGACGTCGTCCAATCGATTGAAGATATGGGGATCGATGTCCTGACATCGGGGACGGTACCGCCTAATCCGACAGAGCTGATCGGGACGCCTTACATGCGTGAGCTTTTGAGATATTTGACGAATCAGTACGACCTGGTTCTGGTCGATACACCTCCTGTCCTTCCCGTTTCAGATAGTCAGGTCTTTGCTTCCTTTCTTGATGCCGTCTTGCTGGTCGTACGGAGCGGAATAGTCAAAATCGAAAGCGCCCAAAAAGCAAAATCGCTTTTAGAGCACGTTGGGGCGAATGTGATTGGTGTCATCTTGAACGACAAGCAGGTCGATGACTCGGCATACATGTACTACGAATACGGTGAAAAAGGTTCATGATTGATATCCATTGCCACATCCTGCCGGGGGTTGATGATGGCGCGAAATCGCTGGATGAAGCGATTCGCATGGCCCAGACAGCATGGAAGGACGGCATCACGGACATCATCGCGACACCGCATACGCATAACGGGATCTATGTGAATTGGCGAGACGACATTTTACACGCAGTTGAATCGTTTCAGCAGGTCCTGGAGAGGCAACACATTCCGATCCACATTCATCCGGGAGCGGAAATTCATATTCATGAACATTTGTTAGATCATCTTCGTAGTGCTAAGCTGGCGACGATGTCCAATCACGTTCGCTTTCTCCTGCTGGAGCTGCCCTTCATGCATTTGCCGAAATTCACGGATGATGTGATCGCATCGCTCATAGAAGAGGGCGTGACGCCGATTATTGCACACCCGGAGCGAATCGAACCGCTGAAAAACCGTCCGGAGCGACTCGCCCTCTGGATTGAACAGGGGGCAATCGCTCAGGTTACTGCATCGAGCGTGACTCGCAAACGGAACAGCAGTGTAAAAAAACGTGCGGAACAGTTGATCAGGGAACAATTGATTCACCTTGTTGCAAGTGACGGTCATGACAATGTCAACAGAAAAGTGGAGCTAAGTCACGCTTATGCTGTGATTGAAAAGCTGTCGAAGGGAGCGAGCGAACGGTTTCAACAGAATGCCGCTGCGATTTTGAGAGGCGATACGATTCCTTTTGCCAAACCACTTCTGACGAGGCCTAAAAAGAAGTGGTTGCTGTTTTAAACGGAAAAGAAATCGGGCAAGAGCACGAATGGAGGCTGTTTGGACGTGAATATTTTGATCATCGGCTGTGGGTATGTTGGACTGACAACGGGATGTGCGCTTGCTTATCTTGGGCATCACGTGACGCTGCTCGATCTGGATGAGAGCAAGATCGCGAGCCTGCGTGATGGAAACGTGCCGTTTTTCGAGCGAGGGATTGCAGATGTGCTCGGTGCGTGCCGGGAACATCTGCATGTTACAACGGAATGGACAGCGTTAACGGGCTCAACGGAGCTGATCATGATCGCGGTAGGTACTCCTTCAAAAGAGAACGGACAAGTCGATTTAACCTACGTCCAGCAGGCAGCTGAACAAATCGGCTCATGCCTGGAAGAAGGACACTCTCCATTGATCGTGACCAAATCTACCGTACCGGTTGGTACCAGCAAGCTGATCCAGAAGCAAATGGAAGGGCAATTGAAGAACAGAGGCATGGATCAGCGTGTACTTGTCGCATCGAATCCCGAATTTCTCCGCGAGGGGGATGCGCTGCATGATTCCCTCTTTCCTGACCGTATCGTTGTCGGTGCGGAGTGTGAAGAGGCTTTTTTGATTCTGCAGGAGCTTTACAAACCGATCCTCGAGCAATCGTTTGATCCTCCACCGCACATCATGAAGCCGGCACACTACACGCGTCCTTTGCTTGTCAAGACGAATCGTGCCAGTGCAGAACTCATCAAGTACGCCTCGAATTCTTTTTTGGCCACCAAAATATCGTTCATCAATGAGTTTGCAAACCTGTCGGAAAAGGTAGGTGCCGATATTCACGACGTTGCACTGGGGATGGGATTGGATAAACGGATTGGAAGCCAGTTTTTGCGTGCTGGGATTGGTTGGGGAGGTAGCTGCTTCGGTAAGGATACGAGGGCAATCTTGCACACGGCACGGCAAAATCATTGTCATCTACTTGTGGTGGAGGCAGCGGTGCTGGCCAATCAAAAACAGCGCGAAACCGTACTCCGCAAACTTCGTTTACATGTTCCGCAATTGAGTGGCTGTACTGTAGGACTGTTGGGGTTGGCTTTCAAACCGGAGACAGATGATTTGCGGGATGCCCCGTCGCTTGAAATCATCCAGCAGTTGACGGTAGAAGGGGTCCGCCTCAAAGTGTATGACCCGGTTGCTATGGGCAATTTCAAGAAAAGTTATCCTGATCTTTCAGCAGAATGTTGTGACTCGGTCGAGGAGCTGTTTCAGAACTGTGATGCGGTTGTGCTGCTGACAGACTGGGAGGAGTTCCGCCATTTGCCGTATGCAACACTAGCCTCTTCGATGAAAAGACAATTGATCATTGACGGACGCAATGTGCTGAATTCGTGCGAAATGACGGAAGCCGGCTATTGCTATGTCGGGATTGGAAGGGCGGAAAGCCGACGAGTGGATCGAGTGCTCGTAACCGGGGGAGCAGGTTTTATCGGCAGTCATCTTGTCGATCGCTTGCTGGCAGAAGGGGCAGAAGTGCTCGTCCTGGATAACTTTGATTCGTTCTACGATCGCTCTGTGAAGGAGCGGAATATGCAAGGTCATTTTGACCACAACCTGCACCGGTTCATTGAGGCTGACATCTGCAATCGCGACCAGTTGGAAGCGGTGTTTCGCGAATGGAAGCCGGATTATGTCGTTCATCTTGCTGCAATGGCGGGGGTGCGTCCTTCTGTTCAGAATCCAATGAAATATGTGGAAACCAATGTGGTGGGAACGACGAACCTATTGGATCTGTCGGTTGCGCATGGTGTTAAAAAGTTCATTTTTGGGTCTTCCAGCTCGGTATATGGTCTGAACAAAAAGGTTCCCTTTTGTGAGTCGGATGCCATCTCATTGCCGGCTTCCCCTTATGCAGCCACGAAAGTAACCGGTGAAGCGCTTTGCCAAAGCTATCAAAATTGTTACGGGCTGCCAATCGTTGCCCTTCGCTTCTTTACGGTGTACGGACCAAGGCAGCGTCCAGACTTGGCCATTCACAAATTCTTGTTGAACATAAAGAACAATGAGCCGATTTCGTTATTTGGCGACGGGACGACAAGCCGGGATTATACGTATGTCAGCGATATCGTCTCGGGAATTTGGCAGGCGCTCCGCTATGAATCAACCGGATATGAGGTATTCAATCTGGGAAATGACCAGCCGACACAGCTGCTTGAGCTGGTGCAGACGATGGAAGCATTGATTGGCAAAAAGGCGGAAATCAACTGGCTGCCGATGCAGACAGGAGATGTTCCGCATACGTGGGCAGATTTATCCAAAAGCCGGTCGCTCCTGGGCTACGAGCCATCGGTTCGCCTTGAAACGGGTCTGGCAAACCAACTGGCGTGGCTTATGCAAGCAAAATGAGCCGGCTGGCAGCAGCAGCTCGCATGATGCCGAATGGATTTTTGCGGCACGTCGCCGTGGTCATGACCGGGACAGGAATCGCCCAGCTCCTGACATTTCTCACGGCACCTGTCTTGAGTCGGCTTTATGATCCGGCTTCATTTGGGATCCTATCCCTTTATACATCGATTGCGAGCATACTTTCCGTAATCATTTCCTGGCGCTACGAGGTGGCCATCGTGCTGCCGGAAAAGGATGAAGACGCGTTTAGTTTGCTTGCGCTTTGCATACAAATCATTACGGGAATGAGTATCGCCATTTTGCTGGTGGTCGTTTTATTCGGGGAGTCGCTGCTCAGCAGGCTGGGGATGTCCGCTGTCCTTCCGTGGATGTGGTGGTTGCCCCTTCACGTCATGGCCATGGGCCTCGCCCAGACACTGACCTATTGGTGCACCCGAAAGCAGGACTTCAAAGGTGTTGCGAGCACACAAATGGTTCGTTCGGTTGCGGTTACCGGCACACAAGTTACCGGTGGGGTTCTGCAAGCTGGCGCGGGAGGGCTGATTGGCGGGCAGGCTGGCGGGCAATTGATCACAGCCGTGATGCTTGGACTGCACGTTTGGCGT
>JBLNEJ010000562.1:0-8839 GCA_050262535.1 Clostridia bacterium | reverse complement strand
TCTTGCCTAAAGCCCACGAAGAGGAGAGAGGGCTGATATTGCTGCTGCCATCCTCATTTTGCGTCGTAAGCAGAATGACGGGAGTACCATAGTACAGAATCGATGGCTTGATTTCGCGGGTCGCCAGGTTGTCCGTTTGTGAATCGAGCATGTAATCAATCCTCCTGTAGGGTTATCTTCTGTCATTGTAAACGCAAAATATTTCGACTAAGATCGAAATATGAAATGGAATTGAGGTGAGAGAATGTGACGGCCATCCCCAATGTAGTGGAAGTGGCAGCATTGATTGGCGATGCTTCACGGGCGGCCATTTTGCTCAGCCTGTTGGATGGACGGATGCTGCCGGCTGGAGAGCTCGCCCGATTGGCGCGGATTTCCCCGCAAACCGCCAGCTCCCATCTGTCCAAGCTGGTCAAAGGCGGCCTGCTTGGCGTGGAAACACACGGGCGTCACCGGTATTACCGGCTGAGTGGTACGCAGATCGCCCAGGTTCTGGAGGGGCTGGCGACGATTGCTCCCCCTGTGCAGGTGCGCTCCTTGCGTCAGGCGGACCAGTCCAAGGCTCTCTGCTTTGCCAGGACCTGTTATGACCATCTGGCAGGGGCGGTAGGGGTAAAAGTAACCGAGGCGTTGGTGGAACGACAGATGTTGCTGCCAGGCGAGCGAGAATTTTCCGTCAGTCAGGCAGGCATTGAATGGTTTGAAGCGCTGGGGATTCAGGTGGAGCCGCTGAAGCGAAGCAGACGCTCCTTTGCTCGACAATGCCTCGACTGGTCTGAACGAAGGCATCACTTGGCCGGAGCATTGGGTGCGGCTTACACGAATGCCCTGTTGGAGAAGGGCTGGGTGAAACGGATGAAAAACACACGCGCCGTCACGGTCACCCAGGAAGGACGGGACGGATTAACTGATTTGCTCGGAATACAATGGGATTCATAAGAAGTGTGCCAAATGACACCGATGGTTCTCGCACATAGGCTTTCTTACACAGGCACCTCATGGCTGTTGAAATACGCACATGACAAGCGAGAGGATGATATGGATGAAGGCAATCCAATGGAAGTATAATGAAAGAGCGCGCGAAGCATGTCCAAAATCGGATGTGTCCGCGTTTGGTCCACATGCGATCAGCAAGATCCGGGCATTCCACCAAAGCTTTGCTGCCTATAGCGTCACTCCGCTGCGCTGTCTTGAACAGCTGTCTGCCCATCTCGGGCTCGCAGGTATTTATGTGAAGGACGAGTCTTATCGGTTCGGCTTGAACGCCTTCAAGGTGCTTGGCGGGGCGTATGCGATCGGCAACTATTTGGCACAGCGATTGGGGATGGATATTTCCGAGCTGTCCTTCGAACGGCTGCAAACACCGGAGATGAAGGAACGGCTGGGGGAAATCACCTTTACGACTGCTACGGATGGCAACCATGGACGAGGTGTTGCCTGGGCTGCCCAGCAATTGGGGCAAAAGGCCGTTATCTATATGCCCAAGGGCTCCTCGCAAATCCGGTTGGACAACATTTTGGCAACGGGTGCGGAAGGGTATATCACCGATCTGAATTATGACGATGCAGTGCGTCTTTCCGCAGAAAATGCGCAAAAATACGGCTGGGTGGTCATCCAGGATACCGCGTGGGAAGGGTATGAGGATATCCCCGAGTGGATCATGCAAGGGTATGCCACAATGGGTGTCGAGGCGCTTGAACAGCTGGGACAGCTAGGCTGCGACAAACCGACCCACATCTTCCTGCAAGCCGGAGTCGGCTCCTACGCAGGTGCGATTCAGGCGCTTCTGGCAGCAGCCTATGGAGAGGATCGCCCGATCACCGTTGTCGTGGAGCCAGACAAGGCGGACTGCCTGTACCGTTCCGCTGTCATAGACGACGGTATGCCGTACAGCGTGGGCGGCGATCTGGATACGATCATGGCCGGTCTTGCCTGCGGGGAACCGAACCAAAACGCGTGGGCGATTTTGCGCGATTACACCGATGCCTTTGTTTCGGTACCCGACGTCGTCGCAGCTCGAGGAATGCGCATTCTCGGCAACCCGCTCGGCACGGATGAACGGGTCATTTCGGGAGAATCGGGGGCGGTCACAGTCGGATTGCTCAGCTTGCTGATGAAACAACCGGAGCTTGCCGATTTGCGGCAGAAGCTGGGGCTAAACGCGGAATCACGGGTAGTGTGCTTCAATACGGAAGGGGATACCGATCCCGAGCATTATCGCAAAATTGTGTGGGATGGAGCGTATCCGAACGAGTAAGATCAAAGAGAGGAAGAGGCGACGGATGCAAGAACAAGCTGCAAAAACGGTTGTCGGATTTATCGGAATTGGCGTGATGGGAAAAAGCATGGCTTCCCATTTGCTCAATGCGGGCTACCCGGTGCTGGTATATACCCGGACGAAAAGCAAGGCAGATGAGCTGATCGAGCGCGGGGCCGTCTGGATGGACACGGTTGCGGATCTGGCCGCACAAGCCAACGTGGTCATCACGATGGTCGGCTATCCGAAGGATGTCGAGGAAGTGTATTTGGGCGAGCAAGGGTTGCTGAACCATGCGAAGCAGGGCAGCTACTTTATCGACATGACGACGTCCACCCCATCGCTTGCCCAAAAAATTTACGCGGAAGCGAAAGCGCGCGGCATGCATGCGATCGATGCCCCTGTCTCGGGTGGTGACGTAGGCGCTCGTGAAGCGCGATTGACGATTATGGCTGGCGGCGATGAAGAGGTGTTTGAAGCGGTGAAGCCGGTTTTGGCCAAGCTCGGCACCAATATCGTCCTGCAAGGGGCAGCAGGAGCCGGCCAGCATACGAAAATGTGCAACCAGATCGCGATTGCCACGAACATGATCGGGGTGTGCGAAGCGATTTTGTACGCGCAAAAAGCCGGGCTTGACCCGGAGCGGGTGCTGCTCAGCATTGAAGCGGGTGCAGCGGGCAGCTGGTCGCTTTCCAATCTGGGGCGCCGAATGATTGCCGGCAATTACGAGCCGGGCTTCTATGTGAAGCATTTCATCAAGGACATGCAGATTGCACTTGATGCTGCCAAGGAGATGGGGTTGATGACCCCGGGACTGGCGCTATCCAAGCAGCTGTACGACGAATTGGCCGCACAAGGCGGGGAAAACAAAGGAACGCAGGCGCTGATTACGCTGCTTGCGAAGATGTAAATGGGAAAATGCCCTGGGATGATCGGTTCCGGGGCATTTTTTTGTTACAGGCTATCCGGCTTGACGGGGAGGAAGATTGAAAACATGGGACCTGCTTTCGTATTGGCTGCATGAATGCGTCCACTGTGAAACTGGATAATTTTTTGCGTAATAAACAGGCCGAGGCCGAATTTTCCATCCTTTCCTTTATGAAAATGATTGAAAAGGTTATGGAGAACGTCTTCGTCAATCAAGGGGCCATCATTGATGATGGAAATGTGCACATAACGACCGGATGGCTCAAGGACAAGCTCCGTTGAGACATGGATCGTCGTTGCGGCATAGCGCAGGTTGTTTTCCAGGATATTTTCCAGCGCGATGGTCAGTTCTTCGCTGTTGCCGAGAATCCGGACGTCGTGTAAACGGGTTTCGATCCTTCGCTGGTGCAGGTTCAATGCAAACCGTTCGATCAGCTGCTCCAGCACGGTTTTCAGGTTCAGCTCGTGCCGCTCGTTTTTTCGTTCCAGAATGTAGTCAAGACTGTTCAGATAGAGCAGCTTCTCGACTTTTTTCTCCAGATTGATCGCTTCCTTTTCGATAATCGCGACTGTATCCTCGAACGAATCATTCAGGTACATCCCGTCCGCCAGCGCCTGGGCGTAGCTGCGGATGACCATGATCGGTGTTTTCAGGTCGTGGGAGACGTTTTGAAGAAAAATCTCCTCATCCATCTCCATCTTGTTCAAGGAATCCTGCATCATGTTGATGGAGGCAGCCAGCTTGCCGAATTCATCGCTGCGGTTCAGCTCGATCGGCTCAGCCCACTGCTTGTTGGCAATTTGGCGAACCTTGCGTTCCAGATCGCGCAGCGGCTGAGTAATTTTGTTCGTGATGATTTTGGCGATGGCGATATTGACGATGGCGATGACGACCAGTATGCGAATCATGTTTTTCAGCAGATCGAATGACAGGTAGTTGATCAGAACGAGCATGACGATCCCGGTAATAAAGACGAGGAAGGCGGTCATGATCATCCAGATTTGAAAGCCGAACGGTTTGTCTTTCATTGATTCACCAGGCGGTAGCCGTATCCGTAGATCGTTTCAAGCGGAAGGTTCGGCAGCTTTTTGCGAATGCGCCGGATGGTGTCATCGACGACGCGGTCAGAGCCGTAGTAATGCTTGTCCCAGATGCGCTCCAGAATATGTTCCCGGGAGAACGCCTGATTCGGGTTATCGATGAAAAAGAGCAGCAGCTCAAATTCTTTCGCTGACAAGGAAAGGGTGCCGGCATTGTCCTTGATTGTGTGGCTCTCACGGTTGATGGCGTAGCCCGCGATCATCGTTGTTTTGCCGGTTGCCTGCTTGGAGCCATACGTCAGCTCCAGCCATTTTTTCGCCTTGATGATCAGTTCGCGGGGCAGAAACGGTTTGGAGATATAGTCGTCACAGCCAAGCTCAAGCCCGATGACACGGTCGATTTCCTCATTTTTGGCGGAAATGAAGATAATCGGAACCGCAGGCTGTACCGACTTGATTTCTTTCAGCAGTGTATATCCGTTGATATCCGGCAGCATGATGTCCAAAATCCACAGATCGGGCTGGGTGTGCAGCCGTTTTTGCGCAGAGCTACCGTCGAGGAATGCCTCGACAAGATAGCCTTCTTTTTCCAAATATTTTTTCAAAATCGCGTTCAAATCCTCGTTGTCCTCAACCAGAAACACTTTGTATGACATGATGTTCGCTCCTCAACAATTCTTGAATCGACACGATCATTCAATTATACAATACCCTGATGAGAAAGAACCTCTGAAACACGTACATTTCAGAGGTTTGCCAATCATGATGTGAGTTACAGCACTTTTTGCAGAAACGCTTTTGTCCGTTCATGCTGCGGGCGGGAGAACAATTCCTCCGGCTTCGCTTCTTCCACGATGTAGCCGCCGTCCATGAAGATGACCCGGTCGGCAACCTCACGGGCAAAGCCCATTTCATGGGTTACGATGACCATCGTCATGCCTTCTTTGGCCAAATCACGCATGACCTGCAGCACTTCGCCGACCATTTCCGGATCGAGCGCGGAGGTCGGCTCGTCAAACAGCATGACATGCGGCTCCATGGCAAGAGCGCGGGCGATGGCGACGCGCTGCTGCTGGCCGCCGGAAAGGCTTTGCGGATAAACATGCGCTTTCTGGGTCAGGCCGACCTTTTGCAAGAGGGCCATGCCTTTTTCCTCCGCTTCCTTTCGGGACAGCTTCTTGAGCTTCAACAACGCCATCACGATGTTTTCGAGCGCAGTTTTGTGCGGGAACAGGTTGAATTGCTGGAACACCATGCCGACCCGCTGGCGCACGTGATTGATGTTCGTTTTCGGATCGGTGATGTTGGTACCTTCAATCCTAACTTCACCGGAGGTCGGCACTTCCAGCAGGTTCAGGCAGCGGAGCATCGTCGATTTGCCGGAGCCGGAAGGGCCGATGATGCAGACCGTTTCCTGACTCGCGATTGAGATGTCGATCCCTTTGAGGACATCGAGCTTGCCGAACGATTTGCACAGTTGCTTTACTTCAATCATGATGTTGTCAGCCTCCGTTCCAGCCGATTGGACACGATCGTCAGGACATAGATCAGGATAAAATAGATAACCGCGATTGCCCCGAGAATTTCAAAGGCACGGAAATTCGAGGAATAGATCGTTTGGCCTTCCATCGTCAGCTCGGCGATGCCGATGACGGACAACAGCGAAGTATCCTTGATCGTAATGATGAACTGGTTGACAAACGCAGGGATCATTCGTTTGACCGCTTGCGGCAGGATGACGTAATTCATCGTTTGTCCGTACGTAAACCCGAGAGCTCGTCCGGCCTCCATCTGGCCGCGGTCAATCGATTCGATCCCTGCTCGGAAAATTTCAACCAAATAGGCGCCTGCATTGATGCTGATTGCAATCACGCCTGCCATGAAGGCGGAGAGCTTGAAATCAAACGCGCCGGGCAGACCGAAATAGATGAACAGCACCTGAACCAGGAGCGGCGTGCCGCGAATGATATTGACGTAACATTCGGCGATAAATCGCAGTATGCTGTTGTTGGAGATACGCAGCAGTCCGAAGGCAAGCCCGATTATCATGGCAATTACCAGCGAAATGACGGCGATTTCGAGCGTGACCCAAAGACCGCTGAACAGGGCGGGGAGCGCTTTCTGAATGATGTTCCACGTTTCCATTGATTCTCACCCTATCCCTTGCTTTTATTTGGAGCCGAAGTATTGGTCGTACAGCTTTTGGAATTCACCCGAGTCTTTCAGTGCCTTGATGCCTTTGTTGAGCTTTTCCACCAGCTCGGTGTTGCCTTTCACGACGGCGATGCCGTATTGTTCGCCTGTCAAACGGTCACCCAAAATATGCAGCTTTGTCTTGTCGCCATCGGCTTTGATTTTGTAGGCGATCATCGGGAAGTCGTTGATCAGTGCATCCGAGTTGCCGGATTCTACTTCCATGTACAGTGTCGCGTCATCTTGCAAAATTTTCACCTTTGCTCCGTATTGGTCAGCCAGCTTTTGCGCCGTTTCCAGCCCGGAGGTGCCTTGCTTTGCCACAATCGTTTTTCCTTTCAAATCCTCCAGCTTTTGAATCGCGCCGTCATTGGAAACGGCGATGGACAAGCCGGATTCAAAGTACGGATCGGTAAAATCAACAACCTGCTTGCGGTCATCCCGAATCGTGATCGCGGAAATCGCTCCGTCTACCTGTTTGGCCTGAAGCGCCGGGATGATGCCGTCGAATTTCATTTCCTTCCATTCGATCTTGAGATCGGCCTTCTGTGCAATCGCTTCCAACAGATCGATTTCATAGCCGACCAGCTTGCCATTTTCCTTGCCGGCGAACGGAGGACCGTCATTGGTCGTAGCGATCGTAACGGTTTGGGAACCACCGCCAGGCGCTGCCGCCTCTTCCTTGGAACCACACCCAGCCAAACTCAACGCTACTAGCCCTGCCATTCCTGCAACCAACCATTTTCTCAGACGCAACATATGAAAACCCCTTTCTTTTTCTGTAATGTGTGATTGGGCAAATTGTAAAAAACAATTGCGTAGCAAATTTCAAAAATGTGTGTGAAATTTTGTGAACATTATGGTAGAATGCCCATGTTCCAACTAGAAGAGGAAATGGGGTTTTCGTTCACATGCAGGAGAAAATCCTCGAAGCGGTCGTCAACTTTTTGTGGGACGTTCCTTTGGTTTTCGCGATTCTGTTTACGGGATTTTTTTATACAATTGAAAGCCGATTGTTTCAGCTGACCCATCTGAAGCTGTTTTTTGCCGAAACGTTTGGAAGAATATTCCGAAAAAGCGAGGAGCACGATGCAAAGGGACTGCTCACTCCGCTTGAAGCGGCAAATACAGCAATCGGGAGTACGGTGGGAATTGGCAGCATCGGTGGCGTGGCGACAGCGATCGCCATCGGTGGACCGGGGGCTGTTTTTTGGATGTGGGTCGCTGCCTTCATCGGGATGATCATCAAAACGGCAGAGGTGACGCTGTCGGTTCATTACCGCAGCGTGGACGACGAGGGGAATCTTTACGGCGGTCCTACGTTTTATATTGAAAACGGGATCGGCAAAGAGATGAACATCAAGTCATGGATCATTCCCGCCGTTTTGTTTGGCGCCGGGATTGTCTCAACCGTTTTCATTTCAATCATCAATTACGCCGCCTCGGATGCGATCAGCTCGACCTTCGGGTTGAATATATTTGGCGTCTCGCTTACGTATGCGGCACTGCTCTACTTTCTGATCATGAACGGGATCAAGTATTTGAGCAAAATTTTTATGATCGTCATACCGATTACAACGACGTTTTACATCGTGCTCGGGCTTGTGATCATTGCGATGAATGCAGAAAAGATATGGCCGGTGATGGTCATGATCGGAAAAGATGCCTTTTTGGGGACGTCGGCTCTGGGCGGTTTTGCAGGGGCTGCGCTGACGCAGGTGATTACGATGGGTGTCTCGCAGGCGGTTTACAGCAGTGAGTTCGGCTGGGGAACGTCCCCGATGATTCATTCGACAGCCAAAGTGAACCATCCGGTCAAGCAAGGCTTCTGGGGTGGAATCGAGGTATTCTTCAGCACCATCGTGATTTGCAGCATTACCGCCTTCGTGATTCTACTGTCCGGCGAGTGGACAACGGGCGAATCGGGAATGACGCTTGCCTTGCAGTCGTATGAATCCATTTTGGGCCCATCCGGCAGATATATGGTTACCATCGTCATTTTCTTCTTTGCCATCACCACGTCAAGCGCGTGGTACTCCTATTCGGAAATCATTCTGCGTCACCTGTTTCGCAAAAACAGTGTGACGTTGCGAAACAAGCTGCTGAAGCTGTTGAAGATGGTTTATCCGTTACCGGAGGTGCTGCTGGTCGTCTATGTGGTCATCTACCACATTTCGGACCGGTATGTCTGGATTATTTCGGAGATTACGACCGCCGTGCCGACGTTTGTGAATATTTTCGTGCTGCTGATTTTGAGTCACCGGTTCAAAAAACTGATCCAGGATTATAAGGCACGTTATATGAACAAAGGGAAGGTCGATGAAGATTTTGCCCCGTTCTACGCGGAGCAAATAGAGCAAAAAGCCGAATAATTGTGTGATGATTTCACACATTCCTTTGATTTTTCTGCTGAATTGTTGT
>JBLNEJ010000561.1:0-4423 GCA_050262535.1 Clostridia bacterium | reverse complement strand
AATCACCCGTATCAAATTGGTCAAAGCGGGGAAAATGGTAGGTGAATCGTTCATACAACTGGCGCGATTTCGATTCTTGGGCCATGGCAAGGCCGGCAAGTACAGGAAAAGCTTGGCTGGTTGCATCGGGGTACCACTTGTTCCAGTTCGGCCATCGTTTGTCGTAGACAGCGAAGGCCTGTTTTCGTTCATCATACATTCGCATAATGCCCTCTGCACACCATCTTGCTCGTTCACGCGCGGTCGAAGCGGTTGTCATATCGCCTATTTGGGTGAAAAGGGCTTCAGCGGCGCACAATCCGAGATAGGTTTCGCAATTATCCATCAGGTAGGCCACTTTGTAGCTGCGCTTGGCCCAGGTTAAGCCGTTTCGCTGCTGCAAGGCGATCAAGCCGGTGAGGATGGACTGAAGCTGAGAGCAGTTCTCCCTGGCCCAATAGAAATCGTTCACGGCAGCCTGATAAGCGAGAACGAGGGTGAAAAACGTGGAATGATAGCTGTCTTCGCTATCGGCCTTTCCGGTATCGACTTCACTTCCGTTTCGCCAGATGTAATCATTGACATAGCCATCCGCTCCCCGATGGGCAAGATACCAGTCCAGATAGCGTCTGACCGGTTCGTATTCGCCAGCATCGAGAAGCGAAAGCAACGCCATATGGGTAAAATAGGGAATGATCCGGTGATCGTGCTTCCCAAGCAAAAATGCTCCGCTGGGGAGCTGACAGGACAACACAAAGTGCACTTGTGATTGCACGGACATATCAAAAGCCTCCTTCTCTCCTCAAGAAAACGGATGAGTAAGCGCGAGGCCGGCTTTCAAGACAGCGAGAGAGCGGGTGTAGTCGTTTTCGTCGATCGTCGGCAGCAGTTTTTCCGTACCCAATCGTGTCAGCCAAGCGTCATCGCGATACCAGTCCACTCCATCTGCCGGTGCATGCGTGACATCGGGCCACGTCGTCACCAGCCACGGGCTGTATAGTTGATCATCCGCTTTTGCTCGTACAGGCCGAAACAAATGCGGCCAATAATCGGAACGTGATCCTGTATGAGGGGTTCGCTTGGCCCATTCGACGATTTGCGCAAGCCTCTGTTTGTCTGTTCGCAAAAGCTGGTACAATGTTTTGCCCATCGCAATGCGTTGCTCAAGAGAGGAAAACCGATGCACCGTGATCCCGATCAATCGTGTACGTGATTCTGCGGATTGGTCCCGATACGGAAAAAGCACGTGGTTGAGCGAGAGCAGCGATTGCAGGTGAAAGGGGAGCGTGTCAAGCACCTCCTGCTGGTAAAAAGGCTTCTGGACAACACGCTGCTCGATGTAGTGCTGCTCATTGATAATTAAGCTGTGAGTAAGCCGAACCATATCGTGATCAACTAAGAAATTGCGCCAGATCGGCTCCATAAAACAGGAAACCCCAAGACGGGGAAGCACATCCGTCAAATCATGGTCATATCGCTTCATCTCCGCGTACAGCAATAGCTGAGCATACGCATCATGAAAAATAAGCCAGTTGCAGCGTTCCAGAAAATGAAAAAAGGCTGTTCGCTGTTGTTCATCCAGAATACGCGGCAACCACTCGCCGTGCAGATCGGTCATATTCCAACCGCCGTTGCGTGAAACGAGATGGGCAAGCAAAGCCCATTGGATCTCAGGGTGTTCAAGATAGTAACGCAAATACGCCTGCGTCCGCGTGACATTGTTACGGTTGGCTTTCGCGCACTCGCGTCTGATGTCAGCGACAAGGTCTTCTTTGCTGCATGTGTTGTGAAGCAGGGGAAACAACTCCTTTTTCAGGCAAACGCGTGCTGTTTCCCCCTAGTGTATGTAGCTCCCTGAGAGCTCATGCGACCCGTTCCAAGCAAAGTGCTACTCCAGCATGCCGACCGGGAAGCCCGTTGCTTCGGTCATGCCAGGGAACATCCCCCAGGCAAACACACCGTTGAAATAGTGGATCGTAAACGGCTCGTCGTGCCCGTACACGCGATACGTTCCCCCGATTCGAAACTCATTCGTACCGAGGTAATAGGATTTCGCCATGAAAAATTTTTGCTCCAAAATGCCAAATCCAGTCATATCACCGGATTGCTTTTTTTCTTCCGCTTCTTTGCGCAAACGCTCCATTTCCGTTTGCAGCTCAGCTTTGGTCATCTGACTCATTAAACGCATGTCCATCTTCCTTTTCAACGTTTTCAAGTCTCTATTGTAGCAAAGCGGAAGGGTTCACCGCGACTGGTCGCGAATTTTTTTACGTAGCAAATGAAAAGAATTTCGAACCATTGACAGGAAAGCTGCTTTGGTTGCACCAAGCGTACAATCATTAGAGGGAGTGAGCAATATGAAGAATAGATTTGATCTTACAGGAAAAACGGCCATCGTCACAGGGGCAGGAAAAGGCATCGGCCGTGCACTGGCTGTCGGGTTGGCGGAGGCAGGCGCACAGGTCGCGGTGGTCGCCCGGACAAAAGGCGACTTGAACGAGCTTGTCGCAGAGATTGAAGCCATTGGAGGGAAGGCGTTGCCGATCGTCGCTGACCTAACCGAGTCTGGCTGTCCGGAGCAGATTGTCGAGGAAACGCTAAGAGAGCTGGGAGCGTTGCACATTCTTGTGAACAATGCGGGCAGAAACATCAGAACGAAGGCGTTGGACGTAACGGAGGAAGAATGGGATCAGGTCACGGATCTCGACTTGAAAGCAACATTTTTTATGGCCCAGGCAGCGGGCAAGGTCATGTGTGAACAGCGATACGGCCGCATCATCAATATTGCATCCGTCGGCGGGCTGGTTGCGCTGCGAACGGGAGTTGCCTATGGGGCGAGTAAGGGCGGCGTCATTCATATGACCCGTGTCCTTGCACTCGAGTGGAGCAAGCACAATGTAACGGTCAATGCCATCGCACCTTGGTACTTCCGGACAGCCTTGACCGAAAAGCTGTTGAATGACCCGCAATATCTGTCCGAAATTCTCAGCCGCACGCCAATGGAGAGGGTCGGCGAGCTGGAGGACCTGATCGGCCCGACAATCTTCCTGGCATCAGATGCTTCCGCCTACATCTCCGGCCAAACGCTGGCCGTAGACGGCGGCATGTCCATTTACGGTTTCTAGGAGCAGCATATTTGTAAAGCTTCAGGCTCTTGCCTGAAGCTTTTTTTTCATTCTGTAGGAAGCTTGAGAGAGGGAAAGCTGTTGCAGAGGAAAGCGGAGAAAAAGCGCAGGCTTTGGGACGCTTACCGAAGTGGAATGGAGAAAGTGGAACACGCTCTTAGCGTCCAACGTGTCAATCATCCTCGAATCCGCATGTTTTGGACGCGGTTCCACTTTCGGAATGGAACCGGACAGCGAAGCCCCCTGCAAGCGTCCCACCCGCCGGAGCATTTTCTCCGCTTTCCTCGCCACACCAAAGCCCAAGCAAAAAAAAGTGGCCTTTCACTGCGACTCAAACAGTGAAAGGCCATAGATTGGGGGTTATGAGAAAGAGTCTCGTTCAGCGCGGTAAACATAAACAAGGATGTTTGAAACTTGGGTATCCTTACCGCGTTGAGACGGGTAGAAGGTAAGACGCCTTCTCAAAGCGTTGAGTGTTGCTTGCAAAAACATCATAACAAGCATTTCTAAATTGGAGGTTAAATAAAAATAAATTTGCATAAATCAATGAGCGAAAACGTGATTGCCGATGGTGATCGCATGGGGACGGGAAAAAATCCAGCGATCAGTTGCGGTGCGAGGGTTATAAAAATACAAGGCACCGTTCGTCGGGTCTTTCCCGCTCAGTGCCTCAAGAGCAGCTTTTCGGCATTCTGCATTGGTTCGGTTCCCCAGTTGTCCGTTGCGAACCGGAGAAAAAGCACCCGGAGTCATGACAACTCCTTCTAGCGTATCGGCAAATTCGTCAGAGTCGACACGATTCATTACGACAGCGCCGATCGCCACTTTTCCGGAGTACGGTTCACCGCGGCCCTCAAAGTAAATCAAACGAGCGAGAAGATCGATATCCCTTTTTGAAAACGACTTCTCAGCAGACCTATTATTCGCTTGTTGCTCCGTCCTTGCTCTTTCATTCCCAGCAGGCATTTGACTCTCCTTCTGTTGAAGCGGTGGGACGGCTTTTAAAGCTTGCTTATTTGTTTGCCCCATAAAATGAGCAGGATCCATACCGAATTTGGTAACATCCCGATGCAACTCTTTTGCTCCAGCTTCTTGACTGCTCGACGAAAGAGTCTTGGGTGCTTGCGCTTCTGTCGGTGTGACAAAAATCGCAAGGGTTAACAGCAACACCATGCCACCTAAGAGAACAAACCGTTCCCTATGGCCTTTCCAAATCATCAAATCCACTCCTTTTTCGCTAGTCTCGCTCACGGCTCGCGTCGTTTTTGTAAAGCAGCTGCTCTAGGCGAATAGGTCATGGATCAGTGTAGCGGAGTTTT
>JBLNEJ010000560.1:0-6759 GCA_050262535.1 Clostridia bacterium | reverse complement strand
GTGTATGGGGAGAAGCAGCTGACCATCCCTGTTACGGTCACCGAATAATGCGGATATCATGAGTGTGAAGCTGAATGCTGATTCCCTGGCATTCAGCTTCATCTCTTATTTACCGAAAATTTACTTGTATGATAAATTCGCATCTGGCAGACTAAAGAAGGATAAGAGCTGTTTTTTCTTCTTATAGGGAGGTACAAGACATGACAAAAATACTGGTTGTCGATGATGAGGCATCCATTGCAAAACTCCTTCAATTCAACCTGGAAAAAGCAGGATATGAGGTAGTGGCCGCTTATGACGGCAAGCAAGCTCTTGAAATGGTTCATCAAGAGAAGCCTGATTTTATCATACTCGATTTGATGTTGCCCAAAATGGACGGAATGGACGTATGCAAGGCGCTGCGTCAAGATCGTATCAATACCCCGATTCTGATGCTGACAGCAAAGGATGATGAGCTGGACAAGATTCTCGGATTGGAGCTTGGCGCAGACGATTATTTGACCAAGCCGTTCAGTCCGCGTGAAGTGGTCGCGCGGGTAAAGGCGATTTTGCGCCGCACACAGGCTGTACCTGAAGCAGCAAGCGATGAAGGTGAAGTCGTCCTGCAGTTTGGGAACGTAAAGCTATACCCAGAAAAATACGAAGTCTTCCGTGGAGAGATGAAGGTCGAATTAACGCCGAAGGAATTTGAGCTGCTCCATTATTTGGCGAGCCATCACGGACGGGTATTGACGCGGGACCAACTGCTCAATGCCGTTTGGAATTATGATTTTGTCGGAGACTCGCGAATTGTCGATGTGCATGTCAGCCACCTGCGCGAGAAGCTGGAAGAAGATACGAAAAACCCGCGCTATATCAAAACGGTTCGAGGGTTGGGATACAAGCTGGAGGGGTAGCAGAGAGGAGGGCATCAGGTGACGCGCTTTCGATTAAAACTTACATTTACCATCCTGATTCTCATTTCGCTTGTATTGCTGTTAATGGGCGGTTTTTTTGCTAAGGTACTGGAGCGTTCCTATTTGGAAACGCTCCATGATTTATTGCGGAAGGAAGCGCTGCTGATTTCGGAGGCGGTGCATGCCCCCGAAATTTTTGGACATCCTGCACAATTGAAGAAACGTGTTCAAGAGTTTACCGAGTCTACAGAAGCGCGTGTGACCGTCATTAACAAGGACGGGAGCGTACTCGCTGAAACGAGCCACGATCTGGAAAGCATGGAGAACCACGCGGACCGGCCGGAGTTCAAGCAGGCGATGGCGGGGGAATCGGCTCTTGCCATGCGTTACAGCGAGACGATGGGCTACAAGATGATGTATGTTACCGTTCCGGTTCGGCAAAATGGGGAAATTGTTGGTGTGGTTCGCTCGGCGATGTCGATGGAAAGCATCGGAGATACGATTCACAGCATGTGGTACAGCCTGCTGACTGGTCTGCTGATCACGCTGCTGATCGGTTCGCTCATCAGTGCGCGAATCGCTTCGAGCATCACACGGCCGATTGAGGAGATTACCCGGGTAGCCCGAAATATTACACAGCGGCAGTATGAGAGTCGGGTTCGCTTGAAGGCAAGCGATGAGATCGGGCAACTCGCATCCGCAATCAATTTCATGGCGTCCAGCCTTGAACAGCAAATGTACGAGATTTCGGAGAACCAGCAACGGCTTTCCGGTGTTTTGACCAATATGACCAGCGGGGTTATTTTTGTCACGGAATCCCGCCGCATCATGCTGGTCAATCCTGCTGTGGAAAGATTGCTGGGCACCCCCGGAAAGGATCTGGTCGGCAAGCTCCATATTGAGGCAGGGAAAAATTTTGTGCTCAGCCAATTTATCGACCGTTGCATTGACACCGGCGAGAAGTTCCGAGAAGAGATTCACATTTATTACCCGCAGGAACGAATTCTGGATGTGAACTTCGCTCCCTATATCAATTTTAAAGGGGAAAACAAAGGTGTCGTCACCGTGCTTCATGACATCACTGAGATTCGCAGGCTGGAGAAAATGCGCAGTGAGTTTGTCGCCAACGTCTCCCATGAGTTGCGTACGCCGATCACCTCGATCAAAGGGTTTACCGAAACGTTGCTCGATGGCGCCATGTACGATGAAGAATTGTGCCGAAACTTTTTGCAAATCATTTCGGATGAAAGCGAGCGACTGTTCCGCTTGATCCGCGAAATTCTCGACCTGTCCAAAATCGAGCAAAAACGAATTGTTCTGAACGTGACCGAGGTGAATGTACACCAGCTGGTGCGAGAGACGACCGCATTGCTGCAGGAGCAGATTCAGCGGAAGCATTTGCACCTGATCGGTCCGTCTCAGCCGGATGCGATTATGATTACGGACCGCGATTGCTTGAATCAAATTTTGCTCAATCTGATTACGAATGCAGTGGCATATACTCCTGAGGAGGGAACGATCTGCATCGATGTAAAACAGGGAAAGGATACCGTTACCATTCAGGTATCCGATACCGGAATCGGGATTCCAGAGAGCGACTTGTCGCGCATTTTTGAACGATTTTATCGGGTGGACAAGGCCCGCTCGCGCGATTCGGGAGGAACCGGACTGGGACTGGCGATCGTCAAGCATTTGATGGACACGTTGCACGGGCACATTCGCGTCGAAAGCGAAGAAGGGAGAGGAACGACCTTTACGTTGACCTTTCCGGCACAGTAACTTTACGCAATCGATACAAAAGCTTTAAATCAGCTACACACTTCTCCTGTACCATTTCTACTGTCCTTTCATGCTTTTACTTTCATAAGGGGGAAGAGAAATGGTTGCACGACACACGTTTGAAGAACAGCTTGACAACCTTCATCGCAAGCTTCTGTCAATGGGATCATTAGTAGAAGAAGCGATTCATAAGTCCATAAAAAGCCTGGTGGAACGGAATGTGAGCCTGGCTGAAGAGGTTATCAAAAACGATTTGGTCATCAATCAGCTGGAACAGGAGATCGAGAGCGGCAGCTTTCAACTGATTGCCCTGCAGCAGCCGGTTGGCGGCGATTTGCGTCGATTGGGTACGATGCTGAAGCTGGTGACCGACCTGGAGAGGATGGGGGATCATGCCGTTGCGATTTCCAAAACGACGCGTCGATTGATGAATGAACAATATGTGAAACCATTGATCGACATTCCTGTGATGGCCGATCATGTTAAGGCAATGGTGCGCGACAGCTTGAATGCGTATATTGTGAAGGATACGGAAGCGGCAGCGGAAATCGCGCTTCGGGATGATATCGTCGACAAGCTGTTCTCCAAGATTTTCCGCGACTTGATTGAGGTTATGACCCAAAATCAGCAAAATATCAATCAGGGAACCCATCTGCTCCTGGTCGCGCAGTATTTGGAGCGGATTGCCGATCACGTCACGAACATTTGTGAATGGATTGTCTATATGAAAACAGGCCAAATGACGGACTTGAACAAATAAAAATGGCAATGCCCCCCAAAATAGGTAGTTGAAGAATAGTTTCCTTCGGGTATGATAGAAGTAGGACACTTTTCCTAGTAACAAACGATTTGGGTAAGGTTTCCTCTTTGAAGCTTGGCTTCTCTGTTCGGTTCCTGAAGGGGCGATCTTTACTAAATATGAATGACGGGTTGTAAAAAACGGCGAGGGCCGTTTTTTGCTAAAAAAGGGGGAGAAACCGGTGGAAGAGCGAGATTTTCTTCATCCGGAGTATTTTATTAATCGGGAAATGAGCTGGCTCGCGTTCAATGCGCGAGTGCTTGAGGAAGCACTGGACGAAAGCAATCCTGTGATGGAGCGATTGAAGTTTCTGGCGATCGTTTCATCGAACCTGGATGAATTTTTTATGGTGAGGGTTGCTGGGTTAAAGGATCAGGTAAAGGCCGGCTTCAATAAGACCGATCCATCCGGTGCCACTCCGAAAGAGCAGCTGAGAATGATCAACATCCGTACCCATCAGATGGTGGAACGGCAGTACCGCTGCTTCCGCAATGAGATTTTGCCTGCATTGGAGGAGCACGGGATCCGCTTTGTGAAGACGGACAGCTTGACGGAGGAACAGGAAGCGTTTTTGGAAAGTTATTTTGATAATCATATTTATCCTGTCCTGACCCCGCTTGCTGTGGACCAAAGCCGTCCATTTCCGCTATTGCTAAACAAGAGCTTGAATCTTGCAGTGATGCTTGAGCGCAAGAAGGCGAAATCGAGCAAAAAGGTGTTTGCCGTCGTGCAGGTGCCGGCGGTGCTGTCACGCTATATTGAATTGCCGACACTGACAGGAAAGGCATTTATTTTGCTTGAGGATGTCATTACGAAATATAGCAACCGATTGTTTAAAGGGAATGAAATCAGCTCCGTTCATCCGTTCCGCATTACACGGAATGCCGATATGACGCTTGATGAAGAGGGCGCAGAGGATTTGTTGAAGGAAATTGAAAAAGAGCTGAAAAAGCGCAAATGGGGCTCTGCCATTCGTTTGGAAATAGATGGTCAGATGGATGAAGAAGTGAGGGAAACACTTCAGGAAGCGTTAGAGGTTCACAATCGCGATATTTACCCGATTGATGGTCCGATCGATTTAACCAAATTTTTCAGCTTCGTCCAGCTTCCCGGTTTTGACCATCTTCGCAATGAAACGAGCCAGCCTCAACCGCCTGCAGATTTGATCGGCGAGGACGACATTTTTGAAGCGATTGCCGAGCGGGACATCCTCGTTCACCTTCCGTTCGAATCGTTCGACAGTGTTGTTGACTTTGTGACCAAAGCAGCGAAAGATCCCAATGTCATGGCAATCAAGCAGACCCTGTACCGCGTAAGCGGCGATTCGCCCATTATCAAAGCGTTGGCGGCCGCAGCTGAGTTGGGCAAGCAGGTCACGGTGCTGGTCGAATTGAAGGCACGCTTCGATGAGGAGAACAATATCAACTGGGCGCGCCAGTTGGAAAAATCGGGTTGCCAGGTTATCTACGGTTTAGTCGGGCTGAAAACCCACTGCAAAATTACGCTCGTTGTGCGCAAGGAAGGCGATATGATTCGCCGCTATGTACATCTGAGCACGGGGAACTACAACAACAGCACCGCCCGTCTGTATACCGACCTTGGATTGTTTACGAGCAATCCCGACTTCGGGGTGGACGCTTCCGCCTTGTTCAACGATCTGTCCGGCTATTCAGAGCCGCCTGAATGGAGGAAGCTTGAGGCCGCACCGAAGGGATTGCGCCGCAAGTTTATCAACAATATCAAGCGCGAAATGGACATGCATACGGATGAGAATCCGGGGCGCATTGTCGCGAAAATGAATTCATTGACAGATGAAAAGATCATTATGGCGCTTTACGAGGCTTCGTCAAAAGGCGTGCAAATCGATTTGATCGTACGCGGCATATGCTGCTTGAGGCCTGGCATTCCAGGTGTTAGCGACAACATTCGCGTCCGCAGCATTATTGACCACTTCCTTGAGCACAGCCGGGTCTACTATTTCGCCAATGGCGGCAATCCGCAAGTGTTTTTGTCCAGTGCCGACTGGATGACCCGCAATCTGGATCGCCGCGTCGAGCTTCTCTTCCCGATTGAGCAGAAAAACCTGGCCCAACGCGTCATTGATATTTTGCATGTGTACCTAAAGGATAATACGAAAGCGCGTGAACTCGATTCGAACGGTGTCTATCATCGGGTTCAACCGCAAGAAGGCGAACCGCTGATCAACGCCCAGAAGTATTTTACGCAGCTTGCAATTGAGACAGCAACGAAAAAGCAGCAGGAAGTATTTGCGCCGCCATATAAACCAGCGGAGGAATGGGTACTCTAGCAAGTGCTCATACTAAGCGGAGGAGGTGAGCAAACATGTTGATGACATGGATTGCAGGCCTGCTCCTGCTTGGTTCATCCGTCAGCTTGCCAGGCGGGCTTACTTTGGAACTGGCGGGAGAGCCGCTTGAGGTGATCCAAAGGGGAGAGTATGTGCTCCCTTTTTCCACTACGTTGCCTGTGCTGGACCCAGACAAGCTGGAGAAGCTGTTCAATCGATTGGAACGGCGTGTTTACCTCGAACCGAAAAACGCAACAACGGATGAACAAGGGCGAATCATTCCCGAGCGAAACGGCAGGCAGCTCAATCGGTTCATGGCCGAACAAGCCATATATGCAAGCTTGTACGAGAGCCCCTTGTCCTCGGTTTCGTTGCCGGTTCAGCCGATTTTGCCAAAAATGGATCGACAGCTGTTAGTCCAGCTGCAGCAAAAGCAAATTGGCCAATATACGACGTACTTCAGCACCACAAACAAAGGGCGTGTCACCAATATCGCGCTTTCGGCCAAAGCAATACATAACTTCGTCGTCTTTCCCGGTGAAATATTTTCCTTCAACAAGGCGGTAGGGATGCGAACACGAGAGAAAGGCTACAAGGAAGCGCCTGTCATTGTAAAGGGCGAGCTGTCAGAAGGAATTGGCGGCGGCATCTGTCAGGTATCATCGACATTGTTTAATGCTGTTGACCGGGCAGGGCTTCACATTGTTCAACGCTACTCGCACAGCCGTCAGGTACCGTATGTACCCCCGGGGCGGGATGCAACGGTTAGCTGGTACGGGCCAGATTTTCGCTTTCAGAATAAGTATCCGTATCCGATCCTGATCCAGACGTATTCCCAGAATGGCCATGTAACGGTCACCGTTCATTCCTTCAGTGAAATCGAGCATGATCCGCGTGTTGTTCCGGATGCGTTTTGGGAGATGCCCGAGACGGAGATGGAAGATACAGTGGAAGGTGAAGGGGAGTAAACGAAAAAT
>JBLNEJ010000559.1:0-4834 GCA_050262535.1 Clostridia bacterium | reverse complement strand
ATCAAGCGCTTTCCCCTTGGTTGGGTTCTCCAATTGCGGGATGTCAACGAGAACGATGTCACCCAATTGTTTTTGGCCAAGAATGACTGCAGTTGTTGCACCAGTGAAGCCACTACCAATTACGGCGATTTTTTTCCGTTGGAACGTCATGATTATTTCCCTCCTTTTTTCTTTGAAAAACTGGCTAGACGTTTTTCGTAAAAGTGGAAATGACCGCTTTGGATCTATTTTACATGTTTTTGATCAGAGCATCAGCAAATTCCGAGCATTTCAGTTCGGAAGCGCCTTCCATCAAGCGGGCAAAGTCATACGTAACCGTTTTTGCAGAAATTGTATTTTCCATCGAACGAATCAACAGGTCAGCCGCTTCGTTCCAGCCGAGGTGACGCAGCATCATTTCGCCGGAGAGGATCACGGAAGATGGGTTCACTTTGTCCAGACCTGCATATTTTGGAGCCGTACCATGTGTTGCTTCGAATATTGCATGGCCTGTTACGTAGTTGATGTTCGCACCAGGAGCGATCCCGATCCCGCCAACTTGAGCAGCCAATGCGTCGGAAATATAGTCACCGTTCAGGTTGAGCGTTGCCACTACATCGTACTCAGCCGGACGAGTCAGGATTTGTTGCAGGAAGGCGTCGGCAATCACGTCTTTTACGATGATTTTGCCTGCTGCTTCTGCTTCCTTCTGCGCTTTGTCAGCGTCGCCGCCTTCAGCCTTGATGCGATCATATTGTGCCCAAGTGAACACTTTGTCGCCGAACTCTGCTTCAGCCAGTGCATAGCCCCAGCTTTTGAACGCGCCTTCGGTGAACTTCATGATGTTGCCTTTGTGTACCAACGTTACGGATTTACGGTTGTTTTCCAGCGCGTAGTTGATTGCTGCGCGCACCAGACGCTCGGTTCCGTCTTTGGAAACAGGCTTGATGCCGATACCGGATGTTTCCGGGAAGCGGATCTTTTTCACGCCCATCTCGTTTTGCAGGAACTCGATGACTTTTTTCACTTCTGGTGTGCCCTCAGCCCACTCAACACCTGCGTAGATGTCTTCTGTGTTTTCACGGAAGATCACCATGTCGGTTTGCTCCGGATGTTTAACAGGGGATGGCACGCCATCAAAGTATTGAACAGGACGCACGCAAGCATACAGGTCCAATTCTTGGCGAAGCGCCACGTTGATGGAGCGGATTCCGCCGCCAACCGGTGTGGTCAAAGGACCTTTGATTGCGATCAAGTATTCGTTGATGGCAGTCAAGGTGTCTTCTGGGAGCCATTCGCCGAACTTGTTGAATGCTTTCTCACCCGCATACACTTCAAACCAGGCGATTTTCTTTTCGCCTTTGTATGCTTTTTCGACCGCTGCATCCAAAACGCGTACAGAAGCGTTCCAGATGTCTGGTCCAGTACCGTCACCTTCGATGAAAGGGATGACCGGATTGTTTGGTACGTTCAGTTTGCCGTTATCGACGGTAATTTTTTCGCCTGCAGCAGGCATTGTCAAATGTTTGAACAAGGAAAACCCCTCCAAAATATGTAGTGAGAGAAATAAAACAAACAATGACAGACGTAGAGAAACTACCACAGTGGGTATGGTGGTAGTCCTTCTACGCCATCATAAACCTGAATTTACCGCTGGTCAATCGGAACATAATGCTGATTGACCGGTCCTGTATAATCGGCACGCGGACGAATCAGACGGTTGTTTTCAAATTGCTCCATAATATGGGCCGTCCAACCGGACATACGGCTGATTGCAAAAATCGGCGTATACAGGTCGGTTTCCAGACCAAGCGCGATGTAGACGGAAGCAGAGTAAAAATCGACGTTTGGCTTCAAGCCTTTTTCGTTTGTGACCATTTCCTCGATTTTCACGGACATCTCATACAACTCGCTCTTGCCAATTTGGGCAGTAAGTTCCTTCGACATTGTGCGAAGCCATTTGGCGCGCGGGTCGCCGTCTTTGTATACACGGTGGCCAAAGCCCATGATTTTCACTTTGTTCGCAAGCGCATTATGGATATAAGGCTCAACATTGTCAAGGGAACCGATTTCACCGAGCATGGCAGCAACTTGTTCATTCGCACCGCCGTGCAATGGACCTTTGAGCGTACCGATTGCCGATACAACCCCCGAATAAATGTCGGTCAGTGTCGCAACAGTAACACGAGCAGCAAATGTGGAAGCATTAAACTCATGATCAGCATGAAGGATTAGAGCAGTATCAAACGCTTTCACGGCTGTTTGCGTTGGTTCATTGCCTGTCAGCATGTACAAAAAGTTTTGCGCAAGGCAGTATTCCTTTTTCGGAGCAATTGGCTCCAGGCCTTTGCGGATGCGTGCGTAAGCAGCAACGATCGTAGGCGTCTGAGCCATCAGTCGGATTGATTTGCGATAATTCGCTTCCGGCGTCATCTCCTGCGCTTCCGCATCATACAGTCCCAGTGTGGACACTGCCGTACGCAAAATTGCCATGGGATGAACCCCTGCAGGATAGGTACGGATCGCATCAATTACTTCTTTTGGAACCGCTGCATGGCTGCCCAATTGTTGTTTCAGTTCTTCGAGTTGGTCACGTTTTGGCAGCACTCCATGCCAGAGAAGGTACACAACTTCTTCAAAGGTAGCGTTTTCAGCTAATTCATCAACATTGATTCCGCCGTAACAGAGTACACCGTCAACGATGGAACAGATCGCAGATTGCGCTGCAACCACACCTTCTAGCCCGCGAGTCGTTGTCATAGTTCTCTCTCCTTTACCTCTTTATGGTCTGTAAGGCCCTCTCTTTTCCGCCGGCGAGTGAAGCATTGGAGCGTCTATCTTTTGCACCGACGAAAAAAAGACGGATGAAACGACAGAGCCCGGCAACGAAAAGAAAGAAAAACTTTCGTTCTCGGACATCATTATAGTAAATATTGTCCGATTTGTGAATACTAAAGTTTCATAGAGCGAAAATGGGTTTTATTTTTTCTGCATACGTGTATTGGAAAGAGTAGCATATTTTCGTTACAATAAAGTTACACCTTTTTAGGGGGGAGAACGTTTTTGAACATACATAACTGGCCTTTCCGGTTGTTTCAAATCATCCGATTTCTGTGGGTCGTGCTGATTCTGTATGTCAGCTATAAGCTGATTTTGTTTGCAACACCCTTACTATTCCCATTTCTCATTTCAGTACTCATCGCCCTGGCTATCAATCCATTCGTCAACCTGATGACGAAAAAGGCCAAATTCCCGCGCTGGCTCGCTGTCGTGATCGCTTTGCTGCTGCTGCTCTCGCTTGTGCTCGGTGCGGCCACGCTGATCGTCACCTTTGCCGTGATTGAAATCGGCAATCTCACCAGCAACCTGCCGCACACCGTCAATGAGCTTACGACCTATATTCAGCACTTCATCACCCAGGAGACGCTCACCGGCCTGTATAACCGGCTGGAGTTCATGTACTTGCAGCTTGATCTGAGCTATCAAGAAACGATCAAGGAGACCATTGGCAAAACCGTTACCTCGATCTCCCAGGGCGGCAAGGACTTTGCTGTCAAATTTCTTGAAAGCCTGAAAAACCTGTTGCTCTCTCTCCCCAATCTCGCGACTGTTCTGGTCATCTCGCTGTTGGGTGCGTTTTTCATCAGCAAAGATTTTTATTTGTGGCGCGGACGCTTCCGCCGGATGCTGCCTCACGGTGTGAACAGCCGACTGGATACCATTATCATCGACCTGAAAAATGCACTCGTCGGCTTTGTCAAAGCGCAGATTACGCTCATTTCGCTGACGGGCATCATTGTGATCGTCGGTCTGCTGATTTTGCGTGTCAAGTATGCTGTTACGATCGGACTTCTGACCGGTTTGGTCGATTTGCTTCCGTATCTTGGGACAGGCACGATTTTTGTTCCCTGGATTATTTATATGTTTTTCAAAGGGAATTACACATTGGTCATCGGGTTATCTGTACTGTATGCCGTCGTCCTGATCTTCCGCCAAATTATCGAGCCGAAGGTCGTAGCGGAAAATGTGGGACTTGACCCGTTGCTGACGCTTGTTGCCCTGTTTATCGGTTATACGTTGTTCGGATTCCTCGGACTTGTTGTGGGACCTGTCAGTCTGGTTGTCATCAATGCGCTGCTGAAGGCAAATGTACATAAGGATGTGTGGCAGTATATACGGGGAACACAGTCTTAAGCGGTTTAATCAAAAGCCCTGCACTTCGTCGCAAGGAGTAAGTGCAGGGCTTTGTTGTGGTTTCTAACGTCTAAACAAAAAGCGAATATTCCCTGAGGCGATCAGTTTAAAGAGCCATGCCTTGAGCAAATGACGCAAGATCATCCGCGTATAAGGCAGCAGCATGATGACCCCAATCACATCGGTTACAAACCCAGGCAATAGCAGCAGCAGGCCCCCGATGAGAATGAAAAAGCCGTCGATCAAGGCGTCTGTCGGCATTTGGCCGCGAGAAAGCTGCACCTGAATCAGGCGCAGCGTTTGCAAGCCTTGTTGCTTAGCAAGAAAAGCTCCAATGAAGCCGGTCAAAATAACGAGCGCAATCGTCCACCAGCCCCCGATCGCTTTTCCGACCGAAATCAGTCCCCACAGCTCCAGCGCAGGAACCACTATTAACAGGATGACAAACAGGCGAAAAAACACGGCCTACAATCACGCTCCTTTTTTCTGCGAGAGCAACCATTCGTAGACTTCAGGCATCAGCTTGGGCAAGCGGACCGGTTTGAATTGAAGGTTGGTGAAGACATGCTTGCTGACACCTGTCACCAGCAGTTTTTCATCGGCAAGGCGGTACACTTCATACCCAAAATCCAGCCGCACCGGCGTAATTTGTTCAATCCAC
>JBLNEJ010000558.1:0-5793 GCA_050262535.1 Clostridia bacterium | reverse complement strand
GTATTTTTTGAATACGGCATTATTAAAATATCCGATACAAGCATCCGCCTTGTCGTCGTGTCCATGTTGCGGTTTGTCGAGGTTATCTTCCTATCCAGTGTTCTGACGCTGAGCACTTCTACAACCGAACTGACACATGGTATGGAGCGCCTTCTCGGCCCATTGGAAAAAATCAAGTTTCCGGTTCACGCCTTTTCCCTCGTCATTACGATCGCGATTCGTTTTGTACCGACCTTCGCGATGGAGATGGAGAAAATGATGAAAGCGCAAGCAAGTCGCGGCGCCGATTTCGGGACCGGGGAATGGTGGCAGATCGTGAAACGCACGAAGGACATGTTCCCGATCATTATTCCACTGTTTAACGTGGCATTGGCCCGGGCCGAGGATCTCGTGCTGGCGATGGAGGCGCGTTGCTATGTGCCAGGCGAGAGCCGTACGCGGTATGTTCACTACCAGGCTACCGGCGTGGATGTGATCGTGCTTCTGGCAAGCATTGTGATTGCGGCTGTATTGCTGTGGTTCCCTTACCCGTTCTAGGAGGGAGCTAGGGTATACAACATAAACCAAAAAAAGAGGAGGAATCAAGATGGAAAAAGGTTTGACCGTACGTAAGATCGTCATTGCCGGTGTGCTCGGCGCGATTGCGATCCTGCTGGGCGTGACCCGACTGGGGTACATTCCCGTTCCGACCGCGGCAGGGAACGCAACCATCATGCACATTCCAGCCGTGATCGGCGGCATTATGGAAGGACCGATTGTCGGTTTATTGATTGGACTTATTTTTGGAGTATCTTCTTTCTTCAACGCAACGGTTCCACTGTTCAAAGACCCGATGGTGGCCATTTTACCTCGCCTGTTCATTGGGGTTGTCGCTTTCCTTGTCTATGCAGGCTTGCGTAACGTGAACCAGTACGTAGCAATTGGGGTGGCCGGATTTTTGGGTTCCATGACCAATACGATTCTAGTACTGACGATGGCCGTTGTACGCGATTACATGCCAGCTGAAGTCGCCATCAGCGTTGCCATTGCCAACGGTCTTCCCGAAGCGGTTGTCGGTGTCATCGTGACGCTGGCGGTTGTAGCGGCCTGGATGAAAATTGGCTCTGGTCGCAAGCGCTCTAAAATTTCGGGTGATATGTAAATGAAGCTTACAGGCACGATTGTTGATGTAAAAGGCATCAAGGTAGGACAGGTGCAGAACGAGCAAGCTTTGACGGGCTGTACCGTCCTGATGATGGAGGAAGGAGCCGTGTGCGGGGTTGACGTACGCGGCTCAGCCCCCGGAACACGTGAAACGGATTTGCTGCACCCCTGCAACCTTGTCGATCGGGTGCATGCGATTTTGCTGACAGGCGGAAGCGCGTTTGGCCTCGATGCCGCATCCGGGGTCATGAAATATTTGGAGGAGCACGGATATGGCTTGGACACCGGCTTTGCCAAGGTTCCGATTGTACCTGCCGCTGCCCTGTTTGATTTGCCGCTTGGCGATGCCAAGGTTCGGCCGGATCAGGCGATGGGCTATCAGGCCGCATCGGTTGCCTCGACCGAACAGGTGGCGCAAGGAAACAAAGGTGCCGGCTGCGGAGCCTCCGTCGGGAAGGCGTGCGGCTTTGACAAAGCAATGAAAGGCGGGCTGGGCTCATTTGCCCGGGTGTATCCGAACGGTTTGGTCATCGGGGCGATTGTTGCCGTTAACGCAGTTGGGGAAGTGCGTGACATGTACAGCGGTGAAGTTTTGGCCGGTGCGCGTGATGAACACAACAAGATTCAAAATATTCTAACGGGCATGATGGGAACCGGTTTCGCGCCGATTCCGGGTGGAACCAATACAACGATCGGGGTCGTAGCGAGCAACGCGAAGCTGACCAAGACACAGGCGAACAAAGTGGCGCAGCTCAGCCACAACGGGCTTGCACGTACGATTTATCCGGTCCATACGATGTTTGATGGCGACACGATTTTTGCCGTGGCGACCGGAGAAGTGGAAGCAAGCGTTGATTTGGTCGGCACGTTGTCGGCAGATGTTTTGGCCGAAGCTGTGATGCTTGCGATCAAGCATGCCGAGTCGGCTGGAGGCTTGCCCGCGTATCGCGATTTGAAGTAACAATAGGGACAGTAAAAAGGGGAGAGGCAGCAGTGTCAATTGACAAAGTCGTTTCATTCGTAGAAGAAGCGGAAGTAGTATCTCTAACCCAAAATTTGATTCGCATTCCGAGCGTGTACCGTCCTGACATTCCAGGGGGGAATGAAGAAAAGGTCGCGCTGTTTGTTGTCGACTATTTAAAACAAATGGGTTTGACCGTTCACTATGAAGAAGTCGTACCGGGACGTCCCAACGTGATCGGTATCTATGATTCCGGCAGACCGGGCAAAACCTTGCTTTTCGAAGGCCATACAGACGTCGTGACGGAAGGCGACCGAGAGTCGTGGACATATGATCCTTTTGGTGGCGAGATAGACAACGGGCGCATTTACGGACGCGGGTCGTGTGATACAAAAGGCAACCTCGCTGCGGCAATCTGCGCGGTAAAAGCTATTCAACGATCCGATGTGCCGTTCAACGGCAAGATCATCCTGTGCATCCCGTGTGATGAAGAAAGCATGATGATCGGAATCAAAGATTTCATTCGTCGCGGCTGGGCGGATGGAGTGGATGGAGCCATTATCTGCGAGCCGGAAGAAAACCAGATCTGCATTACGCAAAAAGGGGCCATGCGGGCAATCCTGCGGGTGTACGGAAAAATGGCGCACGGAGCGATGCCGCTGACCGGGATTAACCCGAATACGCGGATGGCGCGGGCGATCGTAGCGCTTGACGAACTGGAGCGCCGTGAAAAGGAGCGTCTTGGCTGCCACCCCATGCTCGGCTACCCGAGCATTACGCCAACCATTCTGCAAGCACCGGTCAAGGGTGAAGCGCAGATCAATGTCGTGCCCGACCAATGCATGACGACATTGGACATCCGCACGGTGCCGGGGCAAGACCATAATGTTCTGCGCCGGCAGATGGAAGAGATTCTCGAAACGTTGTCCCGGGAGGACGAGCATTTTAAAGCGACATTGGAAGTGATTGAAGAGCGCCCATGGACACTGACTGACAAGGACGACCCGGTTGTACGCGCTGTCGCAGAATCCTACCGCGCGATTACAGGAAAGGAACCGGTGTATAACGGTGTTCCCGGAGCAACAGACGGAACCTTCCTGCATCAGGCAGGCATTCCGATTATAACCACAGGTGCAGGAGATCGACATATTCCACACCATGCCGACGAGTACGTCGATATTGCGGAGCTGGTCGAAACAACCAAGCTCTATGCCCGCGCAGCGTTAGCTTTTCTACATGAGTAAAAGTGTTGGAGGGACGCGGGATGTCCCTCCTTGTGTCCTGTTATATGAAAGCGCTTTCTAGATTTTTTTGAATAGATTGACAAATCTTTTGAGTAATGACTATAATACATAGAATATTCAAAGTAGTCTTACTCCTGTAAAAGACGGGACAGACCTTTCGGGGAGGGATAACTGCGGCGGACTTCCATTCATCACACCTGTTTACCATAAGATAAGGGGGAAATAACATGGTAAAAACACGCAGTCTTCTTCTTGTACTCTTCTCATTGGCACTGATCGCACTCACCGCTTGCGGTTCCAAAACAGCCAGTCAAGATGGACAAGCTGACAAGTCGCTTGAGCGGGTAAAATCGGCTGGCGTTCTGAATGTCGGGATCGAAGGAGCATACCCGCCGTTTAACTACTACAACGACAAAAACGAGCTGGTCGGCTTCGATGTCGATATCGCCAACGAAATCGGCAAAAGAGTGGGTGTCAAAATAAACTTTGTTGTTACGCCGTGGGACGCGATTATCGCAGGTCTATTGTCAGAAAAGTATGACACGATCATTTCGAGCATGGCCATTACAGAAGAGCGTATGCAAAAAGTCGATTTCACGAAGCCATACTTCCGTACAGGTGCGCAATTATTCGTTCCGAATGACTCTGATATTACCGATCCCACCAAAATCGAAGGAATGAAAATCGGCGCTTCGATTGGTTCTACATTTGAAACCAAGGCGAAAGATTTAAAAGTTGACCTTGTTACGTACAAGTCTGACATGCTGACATTCCAGGATCTGGCGAATGGCCGGATTAAGGGTGTCATTACGGATAAGGCAGTAGGTGCCTCCATGATCAAGGAAAAGAACTATCCATTCAAAGCGTTGGGGGATATGCTCTTCACCGAAGAAGCGGCATTCACCATTCGCAAGGGCGAGAGCTCTCTGAAGGAAGCATTGAGCAAAGCGATTGATGACATTCAAGCTGATGGAACCTACGAAAAAATCAGTAACAACTGGTTCGGCAAAGATATTCGCTAGGAAAGGATTGTGCTTGAATGCAGCTTGATTTTTCTCTTGTCACCAAATTCTTCGTATTTCTGCTTGAGGCATCATGGGTAACGATTGAACTATCCCTCATCTCGATTCTCTTGGGCTTGATCCTGGGCTTGATTGCAGCATTGATGAAAATATCACAGATCAAACCTTTGGTGTGGCTGGCAGACTTCTACATCTGGGTGATTAGAGGAACGCCGATTCTTGTTCAAATCTTTCTCGTCTATTACGGATTGCCGCAGCTGGGGATTGAGCTTGGAGCATTTCTCTCCTCCGTTATTGCGCTTGGTGTAAATGCGGGAGCCTATATCGCGGAAATTTATCGTGGCGGTATTATGTCTATCCCAAAAGGACAAACAGAAGCAGCAGAGTCACTCGGGATGACATATGTCACGATTATGCGCCGAATCATTTTGCCCCAGGCATTTCGCGTCAGCATTCCCTCACTGGGTAATCAGGCGATATCCATGTTAAAAGATTCATCGATCGCATCTCTCGTAACGGTTTCCGAATTGATGATGGCCTCTCAACGTTTCGCAGCGACCAACTATGCGTTCATTGAATTTTATCTTACAGCAGCCGCACTCTATTTGCTGATGACGACCGTTCTTTCTTATTTCCTGAAAAAGATAGAATTCCGTCTATCGCAAAGCGAACGATAGGAGGAAACGAAAACAATGAGTAGCCATAATGCATCCCTTGACAAAAAGCAACCGATTATCGTCGTCAAGGATCTCCACAAAAGCTTCGGAACCCTGGAAGTACTTAAAGGGATTGACATCGAAATCAATCGTGGGGAAGTTGTTTCGCTGATCGGTGCCAGCGGATCGGGAAAAAGTACGCTGCTGCGATGCTTGAACCGACTTGAAACGATCAGCAAGGGCTCCATCACGATTGATGGCATTCCGCTTAACGATTCGCTGAAGAACGTGAGCCAAATCCGACGAGAAGTCGGCATGGTATTCCAGCAATTCAATCTCTTTCCACACATGACCGTACTGGAAAATGTGATGGAGGCACCCGTTCAGGTAAACAAAATTTCCAAGGAAGAAGCCAGGAAGATCGCTGTTACCCTGCTGGAAAAGGTAGGGCTGGCAGAAAAACAAGATGTGTATCCGCGTAAGCTGTCAGGTGGTCAGCAGCAACGGGTGGCAATCGCACGTGCGCTCGCAATGAATCCAAAAATCATGCTGTTTGATGAGCCAACTTCTGCACTTGATCCGGAATTGGTCGGAGAAGTGTTGCAGGTCATGAAGCAGTTGGCCAAAGAAGGCATGACCATGGTTGTCGTGACGCATGAGATGCAATTCGCTCGGGATGTTGCAGACCGGGTCGTTTATATGCATAACGGGCTAATAGAGGAACAGGGCGATCCGCAAGAAGTGCTGGTCAATCCGAAGAGCGAGCG
>JBLNEJ010000557.1:0-11806 GCA_050262535.1 Clostridia bacterium | reverse complement strand
CTTCCGCTTGTTGTAGGTTTTTGACTAGGTGCTGCATATCTGGCATTTGTTCAAGCACCATCTTGACGATCGGCAGATGGTCGCTGTTGATCGAGTAAAACACCCATGCGCCTTGACGCGTTTCCTTAACCAGCCCTTGAATGCGCAGTTTCGCCAAATGCTGAGAAACCGATGGCTGGGAGACTTGCAATATTTCCACTAAATCGCGAACACACAGGGATTGAACATACAGCAGTCCCAAGATCGTGAGACGCGTCTTGTCGCCGAGCAGCTTAAATAAGTCTGCCAGATACATCACTTGCATGAATTCAGAACCTTCCATAGCTCTCCCCCGCTTCTCCCTTTTCTACATGATAACAGTATACTATATGAGAAGATGGATAGGGAGAGAAACTTTTGACACGAAATACTTTTAGATGTCCCCCGCTTTCATTGCTTCAACCAGGTGATCGGCCGTGCGTGCGGCAAGCGACATCACGGTGTTTGTGGGATTTCCTCCCCCTGATGTGACGAAAACGCTGGCTCCCGCGATATACAGATTCGGTATATCATGGCAACGGCCAAACGAATCCACTACCGACGTCTCGGGATTGTTCCCCATTCGGCAGCCCCCCATCAAATGAGCGGTATCCTCCACGACGTGTGCCGGCGTTCCCCCCATTGTTTCAATCAGACTGTTCATTTGTCCGATCGCATGGGTAATCAGTTTTTTATCATTATCACCATAGCTGAACGTAACGCGGGCCAGCGGCATGCCGTACTCATCCTTTTCGCGGGCGAGCGTTACGGCGTTAGCCGGATTGGGCAGCACTTCGCCTACAAGGGTAATGCGTGCGTACCAGTTGTAATCAAGCATCGCCTGTCGCAAATCTTTCCCCCAAAGCAAGCTACCGTCGTACCGTCCAGTGGAGATCGCCGTTGCCATGCCGACCGGGCGGGCACCATGTGCGCTAAGCGTATACCCACGGGCAAAACCTCGTTCCTGATCGGTTTCATAAAAGTGCTGGGTCAGGGCCAGGACAGGCGTTCCTTTGTAGAGTCGAACTTCGTCAGACAGCATGCCGTACACATCATGGCTCGAATGCGGCATGATCGCCTTGCCCACCCATCCGCTTGAATTGGCCAGTCCGTCAGGAAAATGGGGCGTGGCGGAATGCAGCAGCAGACGTGGTGTTTCGACGACAAACCCGGCCAAAATCACGACCCGCGCCTTTTGCCGATAGCTCTGTCCGTCATGATCGAATATAACCCCTGTGACCTTGCTCCCATCCGTCTCCACCATTGTGACCATGCAGTCGGGAAGCACCTCTGCCCCCAGATCGATCGCTTTCGGAATGTGATGAATCAAACCGCTGTATTTGGCGTTGGGCATGCAGCCCTGGTTGCAAAACCCTCGGTTGATGCATGGCGGTCTCCCATCAAACGGTCCCGACAAAATCGCAAGTGGCGCAACCACGCTTTCGATGCCCTGCTTCTCACACGCCTCCCGGAACAGCTGTGCATTCGCACTGATCGGTTCACGTACTGGGTACGGATAAGGACCGCGAAACGATCCCCAGGGAAAATGCTTGGGCCCGGATACGGCGATTTCCCGTTCGATGTAATCGTAGTAAGGTGCGAGGTCTTCGTAGCGGATCGGCCAATCCTCGCCAACCCCATCGACGCTTTTGGTCATGAAATCACTCTCATGAAAGCGCAGGAACACCCCTGTGAAATGTACCGTTCCGCCGCCAACGCCACGCCCGGAATTGTTATGCCCCATCTTCAACGGATTGGCTCCGTCCACAAGCCGTGTTGCCTGCCATGCCAGGCGTCGTGTTGCCAGCTCGTCACTGGCAAAATCATGCTGCGGGTCCCAGAATGGCCCTGCCTCCAAAACGACGACCGACAAGCCCGCCTTTGCCAGCTCATAGGCGATCACACCGCCCGCTGCCCCTGCACCGACGATACAAACATCAGCACCATCGGCATATTTGCGATCAGCCAGGTAATCGCGTGTTTCCTTATTCGCCATGCCGCTTCGCCTCCCATGGATCGACCAGCCCTTTTTCAACCCGCACATAGCCGCGTGGATAGGCCGGCCCTCCGTAGCCGATTTCCGACCAGACTAACGGATGGGAATACCCGGCACTGACCGCATCGAAGAGCAGCTTTTGAAAAAACGCTTGCTGCGGCAGCCCCGACCAAGCAGAGGTGGAGGCGGCTTTACCGGAGGCAATGTGAGACAGGACGTCCCGCTGACGTTCCGGGTTAAGCGACAGGAAGCTGCCCTGATACAGCGTGTGACTGGCTTCATCAATACCAGCCAAGCCTGTCCGGTACAGCTCGCTGCGCGGCGGAATGCCCACTTTTCGCTGTGATTCGCCAAACGGTTTTCTCAACGATTCATCCAAATGCTCCATCACGAAGGAAAGCACCTCCTGGCGGTGCTCATCCAGGAGCAATCCAACCACAGTCTGCAGGAGCAGCCCTTCCTGATGGGTAAAAAATCGATTGGCCAGCTTGGCGATGCGTCGTTTCCCGACAATATGCCGGGTATGCTCATCCCAGTGCTCATTCTGCTCCCAGACATCATAGGCCGGGTAACGTGTCGAATCCGTCATTATGATCTCCCCCAGTACAATGCGAGCAAGCCGAGCGCACTAATCGCGGTGATAAGCAGCGGCAAAATGATAGGAGGACCGACCAGAAAGTTCTGGCTTTCGGAGTAACCCCCTACACGCTGTCCAACCCCAACCGTATGCAGGAAACCGCCGTACAGCCCACCGGCAACGCCCACCCACATGAGAATGGTAAATACCCACAGGAGCCATGTCGGCTGTGTAAATGCCAGCATAATGGCTAGTACCGCAAAGATGGGCGTCTCAATAACCGGCACCCACATCGCCCAGTGGCGAAAATTTTGACGTGAGTGAAATAATGTGACCTGAATAAAGATCAAGGCAAACGCCAGACCGACAAAAATGAGCAATACCCGTTCAAGCGGCCATCCATCCCACATATTCTGCTCTCCTTTCGGCTTAGAAAAAAACAGACTTGATTCATGAGCTATTTTTTCCACAAAATGAGAGAGTATGCGGAATCACTTCACATAAGGGGGATTTTGGAATGAATATCAACCATTTGCTCTTCTCGGTTACCGATTTGGACCGTTCCATTGCGTTTTATTCGGAGGTTTTTGGTGCACGCTTGTTGGTGAAGGGAAAGAAACTGGCTTATTTTGATCTGGATGGATTGTGGCTTGCTTTAAACGTAGAGGAAGATATTCCCCGTAATGACATTCATCATTCCTACACGCATATCGCGTTTAGCGTAACCGTGGAAGAATTGGAGGCATTGCAGCAAAAATGCAAAGACCTGGGGGTAAACATCCTCCCAGGCCGCGAGCGCGATGAACGGGATCACCGTTCATTGTATTTTACTGATCCGGACGGTCACAAATTCGAATTTCATACCGGCACACGAAAGGACCGGATGGACTATTACCGAGAGACGAAACCCCATATGACGTTTTATTAGGACGTTTCCTTGCCTGCCTATCCCTTTATGAACATCGTCAGGATCAAGCCGCCCAATGTGATCAAAAGCGTCGGTATCGTCAGCACAATCCCTGTCTTGAAATAGTGGCCCCAACCGATTTTGACCCCTTTGCGGTTGAGCACATGGAGCCACAGCAGCGTGGCCAACGAACCGATCGGGGTAATTTTTGGTCCCAGATCACATCCGATGACATTCGCGTAAATGAGTGCATCCTTGATCGAGCCCGTCGTATTTGCCGTTTCAATCGCCAATGCGTTAAACAGCACGGTAGGCAAATTATTCATGATTGAAGAAAGCAGCGCGGCGAGCAGTCCCATTCCCAGAGCGGCGATCGCAACGCCTTGAGCCGCCAGATCACGAATGACAACGGCAAGCATATCGGTCAGTCCGACATTACCCAGCCCCCACACGACTACGTACATGCCGATGGCAAAAACGATCACCACCCACGGCGCTTCCTTTACCAGCCGGAGCGTGTCAATGGAACGCGTGCGATGGGCCATAACAAGAAAAAGGAAAGCAGCAGCGTTAATAATAAACGAGACCGGTATGTGCAGCCATTCACTGCCAAACAGGCTCACGAACAAGATCGTCAGGATCACCCATGAAAGACGAAACAGCTTCTGATTGCGTATGACGCTCTTAGGTACAGGCAGCTTGCTTACGTCATAGGAAGCCGGGATGCTTTTGCGAAAATACCAGAAAAGCACACCCAAGCTGGCCAAAGCGGAAAACAGGTTAGGCAGAAGCATGTGCAACGAGTACTCCGCAAATCCAATCCCGAAATAATCGGCCGACAATATATTGACCAGGTTGCTCACCACAAAAGGCAGCGACGTCGTATCGGCAATAAAGCCGCTGGCCATGACAAACGCCAGTACGATGCGCTCGTCCAGCTGAAGTGCCCTGACCTGCGCCAGCACAATCGGCGTCAGAATCAAAGCGGTTCCATCGTTCGTAAAAAAGGCCGAAACCAACGCACCAAGGCCAATGACGTACCCAAACATCAGACGACCGTTTCCTTTGGCAATATGGGCCATATGAAGCGCAGCCCATTCAAAAAAACCGATCGCATCCAGCAGCAGTGAAATCAGGATAATGCCGACCAACGACAAGGTTGCATTCCAGACAATCGAGGTTACCGCCCACACATCCTGAACCGTTACCACTCCGGCCAGGACGGCTGCTCCGGCACCGATGACCGCAGGCCAACCAATCGACAGTCCGCGCGGCTTCCAGACCACCACCAGCATTGTATTGATAAAGATGAAAAATGCGACCCAGGACAAACTCACCTGACGGCCCTCCCATACTTTCATTGACATCGCAGACCGTTATCTATTATCAAAGATGGCCGTGCATGTGTAAAGCAAAAAGGCGCTCCTTTTCGGAAGCGCCTTTCCTTTAGCCGAATCGACCGGTGATATAATCTTCCGTACGTTTGTCGCACGGATTTTGGAAAATGACCGGGGTTGCATCGTACTCGACCAGCTCACCGTGCAGGAAGAAGGCCGTTTTGTCGGAAATCCGTGCCGCTTGCTGCATGTTGTGCGTAACGATGACGATCGTGTATGTTTCCTTCAATTCCTCCAACAGCTCTTCGATCTTGGCTGTGGAGATCGGATCAAGCGCCGAGGTCGGTTCATCCATCAAAATGATTTGCGGATTGACTGCCAATGCGCGGGCGATGCACAAGCGCTGCTGCTGACCGCCGGACAAGCCGTAGGCAGGCTTTTTCAGCACATCCTTTACCTCATCCCACAAGGCGGAAGCACGCAAGCTTTTTTCCACGATTTCATCCAGTTCGGCACGCTGTGTAATCCCGTGCAGTCGGGGGCCAAACGTAACGTTATCGTAAATGCTTTTCGGGAACGGATTGGGCTGCTGGAACACCATCCCGACGTTTTTGCGCAGGATTTCCACGTCAACGGAGGATTGGTAAATGTCTTCGCCGGCAATGCGAACCTGCCCTTTGATGCTGACCCCTGGGATCATGTCATTCATCCGGTTCAAGGTGCGCAGAAAGGTTGATTTCCCGCAGCCGGATGGACCGATGAAGGCGGTGATGCTGTTCTCCTCCATCTCGATTTGGATGTTGGTCAGCGCGTGCTGCTGGCCATAATACAGGTTTAAGTCGCGTACATCAATGATGCTCATCTATGAGTAGCTCCTTTTATCGGGAATTAGTAGCGTTTTTGGTACTTGTTTCGCAAATACACGGCGGTTCCATTTAGAACAAACAGAACAATCAACAACATGATGATCCCCGCTGCAGCAACCATGCGGAATTCATCCTGCGGCTTGGAGGTCCAGCTGAAGATCTGGATCGGCAGCACGGTAAATTGAGAGAGCGGCGTGGTTGGCACGAATGCGATAAAGGTAACCGCTCCAACAACAATCAACGGTGCCGTTTCGCCAATCGCGCGGGACAGCGCCAGAATGAAACCGGTCAAAATGCTCGGAAATGCCGCCGGAATGACGACGCGTACGATCGTCTGCCATTTGGAGGCGCCGAGCGCATAGGAGGCGTTGCGCATATGCTGCGGTACGCTGCGGATCGCTTCCTGTGAAGCAACAACGATGATCGGCAGAATCAAGAGCGCCATCGTCAGCGACCCTGCCAGCACGGTCCGCCCCATCGCGAACAATTCAACGAACAAGCCCAAGCCTAAAATCCCGAATACGATGGATGGCACGCCAGCCAGATTGTTGATGTTCACCTGAACCAGCTGTGTCAGCCAGCCTTTTTTCGAATACTCCTCCAAGTAAATCGCCGTCCCCAAACCGCAGATAAACGCGACGGGCGCAGTCAAGCCAATCACCCAGAGACTGCCGGCCAATGCCGAGAGGACGCCGGCTTTGGCAGGAAAGCGGGAAGAGAAGCTGGTCAAGAACTGCCAGTCAAACCATGCCCAGCCGTCCGAAAAAATTCGCACCAGCAAAATGGCGAGCGTCACCACACCCAAAAGTGTAGCCAGCAGGAAAACAAGCGAGGAGGCACGGTCGAACATCTTGCGTTTGACAAGGTTGCGCGTCGACATTAATATTCCTCCTTATACCGCCGTGTGATCCACTGCGCAATGATGTTGATCAAAAGCGTCAGCAGGAACAGCGTCATCCCGACGGCAAAAATCGTTTTGTACTCAATCGAGCCGTATTCAATATCCCCACCGCTAACCTGAACGATGAAAGCCGTCATCGTCTGGATGCTTTCCAGCGGATTCAGCGTCAGCTTCGGTGTGGCACCGGCTGCGATGGTCACGATCATCGTTTCCCCGATCGCGCGCGAGCAGGCGAGTACGAATGATGAGATAATCCCGGACAATCCAGCCGGAACGACCACCTTGGTGGCAACCTCCAGCTTTGTTGCTCCCAGTGCATAAGCTGCATTGCGCAATGAACGGGGAACGGCAACCATTGCATCCTCGGAGAGTGAAGCAACCATCGGCAAAATCATGATCCCGACCACGATGCTGGCGGAAAGCGCATTAAACACCCCTGCCTCGGGAAAAATCCCACGGATAATCGGGGTCACAAAGGTAAGTGCAAAATATCCATAAACGATTGTCGGAATCCCCGCCAATACTTCCAAAATCGGCTTGATTGTCCGACGAACTCGATCGTGTGCATATTCACTGAGATAAATCGCAGTCATCAGCCCGAAAGGCAATGCAACAAGCGCTGCCCCTACAGTGATGAGGACCGAGCCTGACAACAGCGAAAGAATCCCAAAATGTTGAGGAATGAACAATGGCGTCCATTTGGTGTCAGTCAAAAACGAAAACAGGCTGACTTCCTGGAAAAATTCAATGGTTTCAAACAGCAGTACCGCTACGATTCCGACAGTGGTCAATACGGAAATCGCAACGCAAACAAACAGCAACACCTTTACCGCAAACTCGTTTTTATTCCGCTCATTTCTAACAACAATCTTCTTTGCTTCCGCTGCATCGTTATGTTTCATCATTAGCGCTTCCTGTCTCCCCAAGGCAAACGGTCCCCTTTCTGATCAGCATGCGGAAATGTGGCGCTATCCACAACAAACGCCACATTTCCCAGCAGATCACCTGTACAACTTTTATTGAATCTGCGCCAACGATTCTTTGTATTTGTCATTGGTCAATGGTACGTAGTAAACCGATTTGGTCAGTTCAGGCGCGTTTTCCAGATAGAACTTCACGAAAGCTTTTACTTCCGGTTTTTCCAAAGACGACTTGGCTACATAAATAAACAGTGGACGGGAGAGAGGCTTGTAGGTACCGTCTTTGATCGTTTCAGCGGATGGAGCAATTGCTTTGCCATCACCGGTGTCGATCGGAACGAGCTTCAGCTTGTCTTGGTTTTCTTCAAAGTAGGAGAAGCCAAAGTAGCCCAAGCTGTTCTTGTCGCCAGCGATCCCTTGTACGAGCACGTTGTCATCTTCACTTGCCGTGTAGTCCGGACGGCTCTTTTTCGCTTCGCCTACGATTGCTTCTGTGAAGTATTCAAATGTGCCGGAGTCTGTACCAGGACCGTACAGCTTGATCTCTTCCTGTGGCCATCCTGCGCGAACGTCGCTCCATTTCTTCACTTTGCTTTCTGGCTCCCAAATCTTTTTCAATTCGTCAACAGTCAGCTTGTCAATGAAGCTGTTTTCTTTGCTGACGACTACCGACAGACCGTCATAGGCTACTGGGATTTCGAGGTAATCAATATTTTTAGCTTTTGCAGCTTCTTTCTCTTTGTCTTTGATTGGGCGAGATGCATCGCTGATATCTGTTTCACCCGCTGTAAACTTCTTGAAGCCTCCACCCGTGCCGGAAACACCTACGGTTACCTGTACGCCAGGATTCGCTTTTTGGAATTCTTCGGCTGCCGCTTCAGTGATCGGGAACACAGTGCTCGAACCATCAATTTTAATTGTACCGGTCAAATTCGCATCCGATGTTGCCGGAGCTGCGCTGCCGTTTGTTTGTTCAGGCGTTGATGCTGGTGCCGAATTTTGTGCATTTTGCGTTTGACCACAACCAGCCAGAACTGTACCGGCCATTGCCATTACGAGCATAAGACTTCCGATTTTTTTCATGTTACGAGAATCCTCCCCAACACTATCAATTTTGTTTGTGGTGCTTACATTCAACAACTATACAGGTCGAATGTTGTTCTTTTGTGGTGTGAATGTAAAGGTTTGTTTAAGAAACCACATCCCGTGTTTTTTCAGTTTTCTTAAAATGAACTTAATAATAGCTCTACATTCTCTCCATGTTTTTTCCTTAGAATTACCAGTAACTGAACCCTGCACGGGAGGAATAGTATGCGAAAGAATTGGTTCATCAACGTTTTAGAAAGACTTCATCAACGTGTCGCACTTAACGTAAAAATCACGGTTCCGTTTGTATTCATTATTACGCTTTCGATCATCACGGTTGGCTGGGTGTTCTACACACAAGCCAAGAGCACGATCATTTCCCTTGTCGAAGCACGACTCGAGTCCGAAACGAAAAACGCGACGGACAAAATCACCCTCCTGCAATACGCATTCGCTTCTGATCAGAAGCAATTCAACAAGCGGATGGTCTACGAATTGCGACAGCAGGAAGCAGCCATTGCCCAAAAGGGATTGTCGATCAATCAATTTATTGTGACACAGGGACGTTTTTTGCCGATTGAAAAAATCACGAAAGGAAAGATTCCTTTCCCTGCGGAAACTGCCGCTGCGATTGAAGCAAAGCAACGGGGTGTTCTGCATGTAACAGCAGAAGGAAAAGCTTATACGCTCGCTTTTGCCTATTCGCCGGAAACCCGCTACTGCTACGTGATGTCAATTACAGAGGATCAGTATCTCGCACCGCTCCATAAAACGACCAAAATTATTTTCTGGGCCGCGGCAATCAGCTTGCTACTTTCACTGGCATTCGGCTGGTATATGGTGCGAACGATCACTTCACCGTTCCACACCTTAATCTCCGTCATGAAAAAGGTAAGCGATGGCGATTTGACGGAGCGCTCGCATTTACATACGGAAGGCCCCGAACTGAAATGGATCGCGGTCAGCTTCAACTTCATGATTGAGCAAATGTCGGAGATGATCAAAGAAATCAAGCATTTGATTCAGGAATTGAACGGCGGTGGCGAGCAGATGCAGATTTCCGCCGAGGAAGCACGGGAATTGTCGACACGTCTGTCCTCTCATGTGGAGATCGTCAATCGGGGCGTTGAACAGACGGCGGCGTCCACGGAAACGACGACGCTCGCGTTTTCAGAAATGAAGCTTGCAATTGACCAGCTTTTTGTGCAAATCTCTTCCTTGATTAGTGGGAGCGAACAATTGCGTGCCATCGCTGATGTTGGTCAACAGGAGATGGACCAGGTGACCACCCGGATGTCAGAATTCTCATCGGTCTTGCATCAACTGGAGGATCAAACCGTTCGCTTGACAGTTCATTCGGATTCAGTTGGACAAGTAGTCGACATGATCAAGGCCATCGCCAAGCAAACGAAGCTGCTGGCGTTGAATGCATCGATTGAGGCTGCCCGTGCAGGTGAGGCTGGAAAAGGGTTTGCTGTAGTAGCGAGTGAAGTGGCAAAGCTGGCGGGAGAATCGGAGAAGGCTACACATGATATCAATGAACTGATCCATGTCATCCAGCAGGAAGTGAAGCAGGTTTCTGTTGCAACCAAGGACGCCTCGGAATTTCTGGCGGACAGTCAAACACGGGTGCATTCGACTGCACAAGCGTTCCATCAGCTGCGAGACGCCGTGCTGAATACGAATGACGAAATGAATACGATGACCGATGAGCTCACACATATCTCCTCCGGGCTTGCTTCGGTTGACCAAACGATCGAGACCTTTGTCGCCATCTCACAAGAAACGTTGAGTACGACCGAGCAAATGATGGAAGCATCGCGCCAACAGCTTGACTCGATTGAAAAATCGAAGCAGCTCGCCGATAATTTGATCGATCTGTCCGTCCATCTTGACACGATGAGCGAGCGGTTTACCGTAGCGTAGCACGCATAAACATTCCTTCCTTTGGCAACACTTCATGTTACCCAAGAGGAAAGGATGATCAACATCATGGACAAGCTCGCATTAATTCTTGTTATTATCGGTGCTTTGAATTGGGGATTAATCGGTATGTTTCAGTTTGATTTGGTCGCAGCCTTGTTCGGAGGAATGGATTCGCTGGTCAGTCGTATGGTGTACACGCTCGTTGGATTGGCCGGGATTTGGAGTATCAAGTTCCTGCTGACAGACCGGACTCGGCCTCGGACATGAGGAATGGAAAGAAAAAAGGACGCCTGTTAATGGGCGTCCTTAAATGGTTTTGAAGGTGCTTCCTTTGGGCACCTGCTGCTTACAATAGTCTTTGTTTTTGTCGTTTTCCCAGGCTGAAACCAGGGTAAGAAACGAACCCTCATCTCCGAAATCACCGCAACACTCGCTAAAATGACAAGCATCCCTAACAATGTACCAATTGTTATAACTTCCCCGAGAAACATAACCGCCCACATTACACCGAATACAGGAATCAATAAGGTTACATGCAAGGTCTTGGTCGGTCCTACTCGGTCGATCAAGAAGAAGTACAATAAATAAGCAATCGCTGTGCAAAAAATAGCCAAACCCATTACTGAGATGACAACCACCAGCGTGACACGGTCCATCGATTGTGGAAGATTGAGCAACGTAAAGGGTAGTAACAAAATGGATGCGCCCATTTGTTGGCCTGTGGCAAGAGTGAGAGATGGTACACCACGAAATGCGGTCTTCGCATACACTCCAGCAAAACCGTATGAAACGGTTGACAGAATTGACAACACGACTGCCATGATCACCTCTTGCGTATAGACTACCTGACTCCATCCTACCAGGATACCGACTCCGATGATCCCGAGGAAAATTCCTCCCAGCTTGCGCACACTCACCTTCTCGTTCATCCACCCCCAAACGATCAGGACGGTAAATACAGGGGTCAGAGAATTCAAGATGGCAGACATAGACGCATCAAGATACATGGCTGCCGTCGCGATCAAGGTGAATGGGATGGCGGCATTGAGCACTCCGATGATCAGATATTTCTTCCAGTACACATTCCATTGTAGTGAATGTTTGAAAGCAACCATATACAGAAGCAAGACGAGAGCTGCGATTGTCACACGCCCTTGAATCGTCAAAAACGGACCAAGCACAGGGGAGGCAATCCGAATAAAGAGGAACGATGCCCCCCACACTGCAGCCAAACCAAACAATGCTAGCACTTCCTGAACTCTCATCTTTTGC
>JBLNEJ010000556.1:0-10277 GCA_050262535.1 Clostridia bacterium | reverse complement strand
GGACAGTGGATGGAACCGTGACAAAGTGGATCAAGGCGGAAAAGCCAGCCAAGTATTACGGGGAAGCCCCTCCTGAAGGATGGGATGATTACCACGTACCGGACCTGGTCAAGGAAACGTTGGCTACGGTTGGTAAAAAAATCAAAGGTCATGAAGATAAATACGATCAACGCGATCCTTATGATTTAGATGGGGATGGCAATGTCATGGAGCCTGATGGACTTCTGGATAACCTGTTCCTTGTTCATGCCGGACCTGGCGGAGACACAGGTGGAGGCGTTTTAGGACCAAACGATGCGATTTGGCCACGCCGAAGCTGGCTGGATAAGCCGACGTCAATCCCTGGTACATCCTTGAAAGCTTTGGATTACATCATCCAACCTGAAAATGGAGCAATCGGTGTTTTCTCCCACGAATACGGCCACAATCTGGGATTACCTGACGAATACGATACAACGAACGTCGGGGCAGATTCTCCTATTTCACGCTGGTCTGTCATGGCAGCGGGCAGTTGGGCAGGTAAGACGCCAGGTACAGAACCTTCTGGATTCAGCCCTTGGGCCAAGCTTTTCCTTCGAAATGTCTACGGTGGGAAATGGCCTGCTGCGAGCGTCATCAATCTTGATGATGTCAAAGGGGAGAAACGAGTAAAAATCAAGGAAGCTGTAGCTGACTCAAGCCAAGGAAAAATCGTCAAAATCAACCTGCCTGATGTTCCGCGTTATCCTGCAACAGAACCGATTGGCAAAGAATCGTACTTCTCTGAGAGAGGGAACGATCTCGATACGAAGCTGACCTCAGATGAAATCGAGCTGCCTGATGGCAAACAGATTGCATTGAGCTTTGATTCATGGAGAGACATTGAGATTGATTACGACTTTTTCTATGTGAATCTATACGAAGGAGAATCCAAAGATCCGATACGGTTGATAAAATTCTCCGATACCACTGACAAAAAGTGGGTACAAGAATCGATCGACCTTACACCGTATGCAGGTAAAAAAGTCGTGCTGGAATTCGAATACGTTACAGACACCAACACGGCTATGGAAGGTGTTTTCCTTGATCAGATCAAGGTAGATGTAGACGGAGAAACACTTCTGGAAGACGATGCAGATGGAAAGGATTCATATTTTACACAAAACGGCTTCACAACGATTGACGGGACTCCTACTTATTATCCAAACTATTACATGTTGGAGTGGCGTACTCATAATGGAGTAGACGTCGGACTTGCCCATTCCGTTACGAGAAGCGGCATGTTTGCCTATGACCCTGGTCTTGTAATCTGGTACTATGACGGTCGTTATGGTAAAGAGAACTTCGTAAGCCAACATCCAGGACATGGTTTCCTTGGTGTAGTAGATGCTCATCAAACAAATATTGTCTGGAATGACGGTTGGGTAGAAAGAAGCTTCTACCAGATTAAGGATGCGGCGTTCAACGTGAAGGATACATCTCCTTTCCGTTTGGTATCCGTAAAAAATGGAGCGATTCTGGAGTATAATTCGGAACCGGGAGTAAAGACCTTCTCCGATGACCTTGATTATTCCAACCCATTCCAACCTGAAAGCGGCAAGATCCTCCCTGTAAACGGGTTGAGCATCTCTATTGATAAGGTGAACAAGTATGAAAATGAGGTATATATCACGATCTCCAAGAAATAGAAAGCGTAGATAGACAGCATTTATAAAGAGAAAGGGTTGATTTATGAAACGAAAAGGAAGGGCCTTATGGAAGAGGTTTATGACCATCATGCAATGGAGTGAACTGCTTTCATCAACGTGATTTTTGACAAAGCCACCAGGATTTCTCCTGATGGCTTCTTTCGGCTTATATGTGAAACATACTGGAAATCGGTTACTTCCAAAGCACAAATCATTTCGCTGTAAACGTAACCCCTGCCCATTGCCCCACAGCGGTCACAGAATAAGTCGTTTTCGGCGACAATTGCGCCCCGTCAAGCAATTCGAAAATACCGGTTGCCCCTTTGCGAGTGGTCACCTTGTATTGTGCCATCATTTGCTTCCCCTCGGCATCGGTGAGCACGATTTGACGGGAAGCAAACACTTCATCCTTCGGATCTTTGCTGAGCGTTACTTCCAGCGTGCTGGGCGTCAGCTCCTTTACCAAGCGGATCGTCAAAGAGGCAATCTGGGTTGCTGCAAAAGACGGCTTCTTGATCACAGCCCAATCCGCTTCCACCGTGTAGGTTACGCCCGGTTGAAACGTTTCCCCGTTTGGCAATCGGAACTTCGGCGCCTGTCTGCCATCGGTCGCCTGCGTCCACGGTACATACGTCGCGATCATCGTTTCCCCGCCAGCCGGCGTTACTTTTACTTGCGCGGCACGCATGGATGGCACGATCTGATACGTTTTGCCCTTGTATCGGTTGGACGCATCCAGCGTGAAATCAAGTCCGTTGCGTTTACCAGCTTGAGCCGCAATGACATTTTCATAGTCGGTGACGCCATCTGCCAGACTGGATTCTACTTCCAGCGTGTCATAGGAGACTTGTCGAGCGGCTTGCATGATAATTTTTTGCGTATTTGCTGCAAACGTTCCTGCTTTTTCACCTTTGTAGAAAAGCGTATAGGTCTTTCCCGCTGCCTGCGAGGTAGTTGGCACATAATACGTTGCCGTTGTGCCTGTTTTCAGCTGCGGAATGTTGCGAATCGCCAATCCGTTGTCAAACGTCACGTTTTTCAGCGCCTGATCGAGCGCAATTTCTTCCTTGCTAAGCGGTGCTGAGAACGTAACCTCCAGCGTGATCGGATTCAAGGCGCGCAGGCTCGTCACTTCCACAGCGGCATCCGCCTGCACGCTGCTCACGAACGATACGTTTCGAGCCGTTGCCCAGTTGCCCACAGGTGTAACGGTGTATGGCGTGCCGGATGCCAGCTTGCCTCCATCCACAATCTCAAAGACTCCGACAGCCCCTTTGCGGGTGGTGACTTTGTATTGGGCGGTCAGCTTCGTGCCGTCGGCTGCGGTCAATTCAACCCGGCGTGAAGCAAACAGCTCATCCTTCGGGTCCTTGGCAAGCGTGACTTCCACTGTCGTCGGACTTGTATCCTTGACAGAACGTATCGTAAGCGGCGCAACCTGCTTGGCTGTAAATTTGGCATCGCGGAATGTCGCCCATTCGGATGTAACCGTATATTGTACACCTGGCTTCAAGCTTTCGCCTGCTTGCAAACGAAATTTGGGGGCTTGTCTGCCATCTGTCGCCTGTGTCCACGGAACGTATGTTGCGATGATCGGCGTACCGTTTTCTGGTGTGATCGTGACTTGTGCCGCACGTAAGGATGGTACGATCTGATACGTTTTTCCTTTGTACTGATTGTTTTGGTCAAGCACGAAATCAAGGCCGTTTCGCTTGCCGACCTGTGCAGCAATGACGTTTTCATAGTCAGTTACCTGATCCTGCAAGCGCGACTCCACTTCGATCGTATCCATCGCTACCTGCTGGGCGGAGCGCAATGCGATCTTTTCAGTGTTGGCTGAGACGATCCCGTTTTCCTCTCCCTTGTAGGTGAGCGTGTAGGTTATGCCCGCCTGCTGTGGTGTGGTCGGTACAATGTATGTCGAGGTTGTTCCTGTTTTCAATTGCGGAATGTTGCGGATGGTCAGGCCATGGTCGAACACAAAGTTCTTTTGTGCCTGATCAAGCGCGATCTCCTCCTGCGGCAAGGGCTGGGAGAACGTAATTTCCATCGTGATTGGGTTGAGTCCCTTCATCTGGGTGACCTGCGCCTGTTCGATGGTCGCTGCTTGTGCAATCGCAGCCTTCGTATTCAAAACGTTGTAGGGAACTGCGACGCCCGTGCCAAGCACAGCGGCAATCAAGAATGCGGAAAGTGGTGCCATTCGTTTTTTCATCTTGCTCTCTCCTTTTACGATCGTTTCGCCTTACTGCCTTAATCGTAAACGGTCAAGGTTAACTCCCCCTAAACCGTTTCTTAGGAATTTCTTAAATGCGGCGAAACTTTTCATAAACGGTCTAGAAAGAGAGCCGATTACACCGTAAAACGATAGCCCGCCCCCCAAACCGTCTCAATATACTGCGGATTGGATGGGTCCAGCTCGATTTTTTCCCTGATTTTGCGAATGTGGACAGTTACCGTGGAAATATCACCGGTCGAGTCCCAGCCCCAGATGCCTTCAAAAAGCTGCTCCTTCCGATAGACACGATTCGGGTTGGACGCAAGAAACACAAGCAGGTCGAACTCCTTGGCGGTCAGCGTGACCTCCTTGTCGTTTACATAGACGCGTCGCGCCGCCTTGTCGATGTGCATCCCTCTGATGCGAATCTCGTCTTTGCGCGGATCACGATGGTCCGACAGCCGTTCATAGCGAGCGAGATGCGCTTTCACCCTGGCGATCAGTTCGCCTGGGCTAAACGGTTTGACGATAAAGTCATCCGCTCCCAGCCCAAGCCCGCGTATCTTGTCGATCTCTTCCTTCTTCGCCGATACCATCAAAATCGGTATATCCTTCACCGCACGAATCTGTTTGCAGATGTCAAAGCCGTCGATTTGCGGTAGCATAATATCGAGCAAAACCAGGTCGTACTCGTTTTGCAACGCTTGCTGCAGCCCTGCATTCCCCTCGGTCAGCACATCCACCTCAAACCCGTTGATCTCCAAATAATCTCGCTGCAGCTCAGCGATGCTTTGCTCGTCCTCAATGATCAGCACCCGTTTCATATCGGTCCCTCCTCGTTACGTCCGTTTCAGCGTAAAACAGATGCTCGTTCCCTTTCCCGGTTCACTCGTCGCCCAAATCTCGCCGCCGTGCTCCGTCACCATCTGCTTGACGATGGCCAGGCCGAGACCGCTTCCCCCGGTCGTGCTGTTTCGCGATTGCTCCGCCCGATAAAACCGTTCAAAAATATACGGGAGCGCTTCAGACTCAATCCCGGAGCCGTTGTCACTAATCCGTACCGTGGCCCATTGCGGAGAATCCGTAGAGACGACCACCTCGATGCATTTCTCCTGCTTGTTCAGATACTTGACGCTGTTGTTGAATATATTTGCAACGACACGCTTTAATTTTTCCCGATCAGCAATCACCGGAACCGGACTATCAGAATCGGCCCGAAACGTAACGCGAATTCCTTTTTCCTCCAGATCAAACTGCAGCTCCTCGACGTAATCACGCAAATAGGCAACAAGCTCCACTTGCTCAAACGTAAACGGAAGCCGCTTCAAATCAAGCTTCGAGAACAGGAACAGATCATCGATCAGCAGGTCCATGTCTCGCGCTTTTCGCGATATCGTGTCGAGATACTTGCCCATCTTCGCCGGGCTGTCTGCAACCCCGTCCCTGATCCCCTCCACATACCCGATAATCGACGTAATCGGTGTCTTCAGGTCATGCGAAATATTGGAGATCAGCTCCTTCCGATTTTCCTCATATTGCAGTTGCAGCTCGATCGATTCGTTCAGCTTTTGCCGCATATGCTCAAATTCGTTGCAAAGCGCGCCGATTTCATCCTTTGAGGCAGGCAGTACCTGAAAGCGCAGATCGCCCTTGGAAATGCGCTCCGTCGCTTTGCGTAGGGAAGTCAACGGCTTGATAATGCTGCGGGAGACGAAAAAGTTGAGCAAGCCGTTCGCCACAATAAGCATGACCAGCAAAAACAGCATCAACAGCGGCAAAAACTTACGCGTCAGTTCGGCATAAGGACTTTCCTCCTTGATCATGTACAGGCTTCCCTTGCTCTGATCGGCGAAATAAAAATCGAACTTGACGTAGGAGAAAAACCGTTCACCCAGTTTGAACGTATCGCGCACCTTGATGTTGGCATCCTCAAAGGGGGGCATCTCGTTCACCGATGCAATCGCAATCATTGGGGACGCATCCACAATCCTCTCATCCTGCCGGATTAACAGCCCCGAATGAATGAGCGACAGCTTCTTGTCGAATTCCTCCTGAACAGGAGGCGCAAGCAATTGTTCGGAATGTTTCTTGGCCAAATATTTCATGTCGAGAAACAGGTTCTCTTCCTGCTGCGACAGCGGCTTCATTGTGTAGTGACTGGTCAGGAAGCTATTTTTCGGGTCACCCGTAATTGCCAGATCGATCAGAAAGGCGGCGCATACAAACAAAATAAGCGTGACCAGAAGCATCGCTGTGTAAGACAGCAAAAGGCGCAGGCGGATGGACATCCTACTCCCCCCATTGTTTTTTTAAACTGTAACATAACGTAGCAAGCCGTTGTACTCTGGATGATCACGTTGAACGAGATTTAAGAAAAGCTTTCATCTCTCTTAAGAAAATGATAAGAATTGGATCGGGATAAAATAAGAGAACCACTCGCGTGACATCCTCAAATGGCACACGAATGGTTCCTTATAAAAATTCCACACTGATAAAAATCGTTATTTCTTCGTAATATCGCGACCAAACCACTTGTCGCTGATTTTGGCCATCGTACCGTCGCCTCTCATCGCTTCCAACGCCTTGTTGATTTCCGTGCGCAGGGCGTCCTGACCTTTGTTCAAGGTGATCCCTGCATTCTCTTCCAGGAGAACGTCGCCCACGATTTTGATCGGGTAGTTCTTTTCCTTGGAGATCGCGGAGCCTACCCCTTTGTCGGTGATAACACCTTCGACACGGTTAAAGGACAGGTCTTCAAACGCCAGGTAATCCGTTTTGTACGGAACCATGTTCGCTTCCAGCTTGGTTCCTACGTCAATCGCATTGGCCCCGATCTGGCCGCCGATTTTTTTGCCCTTGATATCTTGCGGTGCCGCGATTGGCGATTCCGCAGGAACAAACAGGACTTGTCCCGTGTAGAAATACGGATCGGAAAAGTCAACCTTCTTTTTCCGCTCTTCGGTAATCGCCATGTCCGAAATGATGATGTCGAACTTGTCAGCCACCAGGCTGCCAATCATGCTGTCCCACGGGGTTGAAATAATGTCCGACTTCACACCCATGCGTTTCCCCAGCTCGTTGGCAACATCCACATCGAATCCGATCATCTCGTTTTTATCGTTGAAATAGTTGTACGGAGGATAGGAGCCCTCGATAGCAATGCGGATTGCTCCCGCCTTTTTGATTTTTTCCAGTTGGTCGGCACCGCTGGCATTGTCCTTGCTTCCGCAGCCGCTTACAGCAATGGCAAGCAAGGATACGATGCTCAACAACCATTTTGCTTTTTTCATGAACGATGTTTCCCCCTATTAAAATACTAGGTGTCTATCATACTATGAATGCCGTGATCCATATACAGTTAAAAAACGGAATCAGCCGGCACTTCCTATTCTTTTTCTTTATCTAGATAGGGCGAGGTCATGGCAGCCAGCAAGCCACGATAGCTCAAGGTGAAAGAAAGAATGGAACCGACTTCAACCGGATGGGAAGAATCCGTCACGTCCACCAGCAAATGATCACTGCTCGCTCCAATGATTTCGATCCCTGCCCATTCCGGTGTCAAGACAAGCTCACTGACCGGTATATCCTGTTGTCCGATTGCGAGGATCGCCCGACGACGAATGCCTTTATCTACGATCACGGGCTTCTGCCCGAACGAATCCATCCCGATCAAACCGCGTGGCATCGACGGTTTTTCCTTGCATTCGATCACTTCTGCTTCCAGCCGGAACACATCGTCATGCATGCCGGGAATTCGCTCGCCGTATGCGGTCTCTCTCCCCATAAACAGCGCTTCGCCAAGGCGAAGATTCGTAATTCCCGCTGGCATCGTGCGATCGAGAAGCAACGGAAGTGAGCTGGAGTTGCCCCCGGATACCAGCTGCAGCTGATGCCCGAGCTGTTCTTCTACGGCTATCTTCCACTCCACAAGCTCAGCCATGACCTCTGGTGTTGGAATGACTCCGCCAAGACAGGTCAGGTTGACACCGATTCCATACCATTCAGTTGCGGACAACCCGACGATTTCTTTCCCCAATGAAAGAACATCTTCTGGCATGACCCCTTCGCGGCGGTCGCCGAGATCGACCATCAGGATGATCCGATGCCGTTTTTGCTGACGCAGTGCCTCTTCATGCAAAGCACGGATGGTGGCCAATTCGGAAACGAGGCTCATATCGGCCCATCTCACCGTTTCCGCGACATTGCTTAAAGATGGAAGGCGCAGCATCAGCGTTTGGACGTCGCTGTGCTGCTCCTTGATTTTTTTCAGATTTTGCCATCTGGAATCGGCAAAGCTGCGAATTCCAGCCTTGTACAGCGAGGCGACAATCGCTTCCTCCGCGCAAACCAGCTTGGTGACGGGAATCCAGTCGATTCCCGCCTGCCTGCACGTCTGATTCAGCAGTTGGACATTCTCCAGCAGCTTCTGCTCATTCCAGATGATACGTGGATCGCCCATACTATCCCTCTTCACTTTACTTCAGATGGCGCAGGAAGCTGCGCAGGCGCTCGCTCTTCGGATTGCTGAGAAGCTCTTTTGGATCGCCTTCTTCTTCGATGACGCCGTTGTTCATATAAATCAGGCGGTCGCCCACCTCGCGGGCAAAGCCCATCTCATGGGTAACGATCAGCATGGTCATGCCTTCCTTGGCCAAATCCTTCATAACCTGCAGCACCTCACCGACCAGCTCCGGGTCCAGTGCCGAGGTCGGCTCGTCGAACAGCATGATTTTGGGATTCATCGCAAGCGCACGGGCGATGGCAATCCGCTGCTGTTGTCCGCCGGACAGCTTGCGCGGATACGTATCCTTCTTTTCCAGCAGGCCGACTTTTTTCAGCAGCTCCGTTGCCGTTTTCACCGCTTCATCCTTGCTCTTGTTCAGAACGCGGATCGGTGCTTCGATGATGTTTTCCAGTACCGTCATATGCGGGAACAGGTTGAACTGCTGGAAGACCATTCCGACCTCGCGACGGATCATGCTGATGTTCTTAGTCGATTGGTTCAGTTCGATCCCATCGATAATGATTTGTCCGTCCGTAATCGTCTCCAGACGGTTCAAGCAGCGCAGTAAAGTACTTTTTCCCGAACCGGAAGAACCGATCAGGGCGACAACCTCACCTTGCTGAACAGTCAGGTTTACTCCTTTTAACACTTGTATGTCGCCGAAGTTCTTTTTCAAATCTCTTACTTTGATAATCGGTTCTGCGGTACGTTGTTTATCCGTTAGCATGTCAGTTCACCTCATCTTCTATCGCTCGCTGATGGAGAGACGCTTTTCTGTCCGATTCAGCACGAATGTAAAGAACGTGGTCATCACCAAGTAGAAGATGGCCGCCACGAAATAAAACTCAATGAAAGCGTAGTTGGTGGCAGCAAAGCGTTGCGATGCCATCATAAGCTCGGTTACCGTTACGAGCGATGCCAACGAGTAATCCTTGAGCAGTGTAATCGACTCGTTGCCCATCGCCGGCAAGCTGACACGAAGCGCCTGTGGCAAAATGATGCGGCGCATCGTCAGAAAATAGCTCATGCCCAAAGACTCGGCAGCTTCGATCTGTCCCTTCGGAATGGACTGAATCCCGGCACGATAAATCTCTGCAAAGTATGCTCCTGCATTGAAGCCCAATGCCAGCACCGCTGCCGGAAACGGTCCAATCTCTATGCCTAGCTGCGGAAGACCGAAATAGACCATGAATAATTGTACCAGCAATGGTGTCCCGCGTGTCACCCAGATATAAAAATTGGCGATCCAGGCAAGGGGTTGAATTTTCGATATTTTGATGAGTGCCGTGAACAGCCCCACAACGAGGCCGATCGCGATTGAAAGCACTGCGATTTCCAGTGTCACGACAGAGGCTTGCAGCAAAAACGGGATGTATTTGGTTACAAGTGAGAAATCAAGCATGCGTTGGTCTCCTTACTTCTTCGTGATGTCGCGTCCAAACCACTTGTCGCTAATTTTTGCGAGAGTGCCGTCGGTTCTCATTTCATTCAACTGTTTATTAATCTCGTCGCGCAACGCGTCTTGACCTTTATTCAGCGTAATCCCTGCGTTCTCTTCCAGAAGGGTGCCGCCAACAATTTTTGCCGGATAATTTTTCTCTTTGGCAATCGAGGAACCGACCCCTTTGTCGGTAATCACGCCTTTGATCCGACCGATGCCCATGTCTTCGAACGCGAGGTAATCGGTTTTGTAAGGAACAACTTCAGCTTCCAGCTTAGTGGCTACATCCGGAGCCGTCGCGCCGATCTGTGCGCCAATTTTTACCCCTTTGATTTCTGCTGGATCTTTGATTGCCGAATCTTCAGGGACGAACAGAACTTGTCCGGTATAGAAATACGGATCGGTAAAGTCAACCTTCTTCTTGCGCTCTTCCGTAATCGCCATGCT
>JBLNEJ010000555.1:0-2928 GCA_050262535.1 Clostridia bacterium | reverse complement strand
GGGCAACCCGCTCAAACGATCGTTTTTGCTGACCTTTGGCAAAGTTGCGCTTGCCAGCGCCGTGATGGGAGCAGCGCTTGTCGCTGGCAAACCACTGCTAGCGCATATGCACGTCTTGCTGCAAACCGTACTGGGAATCGGCGGAGCGGCTCTCTTGTACGCTGGCTTGCTTGTCGTCATGCGTGAGACGATCTTGACGGAGATGCTGGCAAAAGTGCTCAGGAAGAAAGGAGGGAACACAGCATGAGCAAGAAAAGCACATTTCTCGCCGGGGCCTTGATTTTGGCTGCCGCAGGGCTTTTGTCAAAAGTCATCGGGATGTTCTACCGCATCCCGCTTCAGGAAATTGTCGGAAACAACGGATTGGGGCTATATCAGGAGGTGTATCCGCTGTATCTCACCTTCCTGATTTTGGCGACGGCCGGTGTGCCCGTGGCGCTGTCGAGAATGATCGCCGAATCGATCGCCGAGGGGAAAGCGGGGCAAGTCAAGCAGATTCTCGCGCGGGCGATGCTATTGATGGGCAGCATCGGGCTTGTGCTGACGGTCCTCCTGTACATGTCTGCTCCGTTGATCGCCTTTTTGATGGGCAATCCCCATTTGGTTGAGCCGATTCGCGCCATTTCGCTGTCACTGTTGTTCGTTCCGATCATTGCTGTCTTGCGCGGCTATTTTTCCGGACAGCAAAAAATGGTCTTCGTCGGGCTGTCACAGGTAGTCGAGCAAACGCTTCGCGTCGCGTTCATCCTGATTGCATCGCTGTATCTTGTCTCTCTCGGCGAGGATACGGATTCGGTAATAACCGTTGTGAACTTGGGGACGATGGTCAGCACGATGTTGTGTCTGTGCTTCCTGTTGGTCATGCTTTGGTTCTGTGAGCGTAACCGCCCAAAAACGACCCAGAGCGCGGGCGGAAGCTGGCGAAATCGGGAGTGGTGGGGAGACCGAGCCTTTTACATGAACCTGTGGCGGATCGCCTGGCCAATTTGCGTAAGTGCACTCGTCATCCCGATTTTTAGTCTGGTTGATTCTTTTTTGGCGATTAATATATTTCGCTATGTGTTTCATGTCGATGGAGTGACGGCTGATTCGTGGTTTGGGATTTACAGCCGAGGCGGTCCCTTGCTTCAGTTGGCCAGCCTGTTCGGAGCGTCGATTGCACTGTCGATCGTTCCGGCCATCGCGGAGGCGAAGCGTCAGGCGGATGAAGTGAAGGTGAGCATGCTGATTCGCCTTTCCTATCGCTTTGCCTGGCTGATCGGCTTGCCTGCCGGCTTGGGATTGACCGCCGTCGCCGAGGGTGCCAACCTGGCCCTGTACGGTGATGCTGATGGCACGCGCGCGATGGCGATTCTCGGTGTCAGCGCGGTGCCGCTATCGATCCTGCTTGCGACGAACGGTATTTTGCAAGGGATCGGGAAGGAACGGATTCCTGCCCTGCATCTTGTCTATGGGATTGTGGTGAAGGTTGTGGCCACGCTGCTGTTTACCTCGCTAATGGGGATCGACGGACTTTCGCTGTCCTGGCTTGTTGCCACCGGCTTTGTCTGCCTGTTGAACATGCGGACGATTGCCAAGCTGGTCAAGGTCGAGGTGCGCTGGCGCTTTGATATGGTGTATCCGCTGCTCTGTGCCAATGCGATGCTGCTCTTGGCATGGGGCGCGACAGAACTTGCCGGACATGCATTACTTGCCGGTCATCTCAGTCCCCGCCTTGTGGGTGCGCTGGAAACGGTCGGCGGCATCTCGGTTGGACTGATCTTCTACCTGCTGTGCCTGCTGCTCATTCCGCTCATTCAGGAAAATGAGCTCGAGTGGCTGCCCGGCGGCTCCCGATTGCGCAGCTTGTCCGCACTCCTGCGGCGCAAAGGCTTAAGGATGCGACGAGAGCCATAACCCACTGATAACATCAAATCGTAAAAAACAAACCGCCCCTTTTCCGAGGATAGAAACAAGCGATCGGGAGATAGTATGATTATCCACCGATTCGGGAAGGGGGCGTTTCTCATGTTAACATTGTTATTGGCACTAGCGGCTGTCATCTCCATCATTGGATTTATTTTGACGATTCGCTCTGGCAACAATCAGGGGAAACCTGAAGAAACTAATATGGGGAGCACCATGCAGAAGCATCGCATTCTAGGAAACCCTGTTGCAATCGCATATCTGATCGGCTTCGCTGTTTGGGGGCTACTTTTGCTCGTAAGTTTGATCTATTAAAACGTCGGAGGGAAGCAAATGGCGAAGAAAAGGTATTATGTTTCCGTTCAGTCAGGGACCATTATGGAAAACCAGGGCGATGCTTCCTATGAACTGGAAATTGACGCCACACCAGAGGAAAAATACGTGCTGGATCAATTGTTACAGGATAAAGCAGTAAATGATTTCGAGAGCTTTGTTACTGTCCACATTCCAGCCATCCCCTACCATAATGATGAAGCCAATGATGACTATGACAGGTGCTTGCAGCAAATTTACCGGAAAATCCATGAGTTGGGAACAGATGAAACGAAGCGCCATATTGAAACGATGAATATTTTGTAGACAGCCAGGAATGCCAAAAACGACCGTCAGTGATTTGACGGTCGTTTTTTCATGAACCCCCTGATCTTGTGGTTAACTAATGCTCCCGGTAGTCAGGTCCTTTCGATTGTCAACATGTAGCTTCGAGAAAATACGGGAGATATGACTTTTCACAGTGTTGATGCTAATTCCCAGCTCGTTTGCGATTTCTGGATTTTTTAACCCATTTTTGACCAGTTTCAGGATAAGTTCCTCTTTTGGTGTCAACGGAGAGAGCGGAGCCCCCTTGTGCAAAGCTATTTTTCGGGCTCCTTTGGAAAAGTGAAGATTATCAACTACATGCATAAAAAGTTCAATATCTTCTAAAATTTTAGCCAAAGTCAAGCAAGGCGTATTAGGAAGAGC
>JBLNEJ010000554.1:0-5142 GCA_050262535.1 Clostridia bacterium | reverse complement strand
CCTTTGTGGAAGGACGCAACCTGCTGTTCCTTTCGTTTGCGGCTGTTTATGCCAAGCAGGCTGGCGCAAAGCATCTCGTCACCGGCGTCTGCGAAACGGACTTCAGCGGCTATCCGGATTGCCGCGACATGTTCATCAAATCGCTGAACGTGACGCTCAATCTGGCGATGGACTATCCGTTCGTCATTCACACTCCGCTGATGTGGCTCAACAAGGCGGACACATGGAAGCTCGCCGACGAGCTGGGCGCTCTCGACTACGTTCGAGCAAAAACGCTCACCTGCTACAACGGCATCATCGGTGACGGCTGCGGCGAATGCCCGGCTTGCAAGCTGCGGTCCGCAGGACTTGCCACCTACTTGCAGCAACGCAGGGAGGCGCATCTGTGATGGGAAGCCTCTATGATTTTCGCATTGTGGAACGGCTGCAAACGTTTGAAAAGGATATCCAAAAGGAACAGCTCAAATATCACCAAAAACGGGTGCTCGTCAGCAAGGAATTCACCTTTGACGCTGCCCACCATCTGCATAGCTATGAAGGAAAATGCAAAAATCTGCACGGCCACACGTACAAAGTTGTCTTTGGCATCAGCGGATTTGTGAACGATATTGGCATTACGATCGACTTTGGCGAGATCAAGGCGATCTGGAAAGAGCATATTGAAACATATCTCGACCATCGGTATTTGAACGAGACACTTCCCCCAATGAACACGACTGCCGAAAACATGGTCGTCTGGTTGTTCGAACAGATGGAGCGTCACATGACTGACGGCAATCGGGTCGAATTCGTCCGGTTGTTCGAGACGCCAACCAGCTATGCCGAAGCAAGACGGGAGTGGATGGAGCTTGACTAATCCGACTGCAACCATTCCGGTGCTGGAGATTTTCGGACCGACCATTCAGGGCGAAGGGATGGTGATCGGCCAAAAAACGATGTTCGTGCGCACCGCCGGCTGTGATTACCGTTGCAGCTGGTGCGACTCCGCCTTTACATGGGACGGCTCAGCCAAGGAGCAGATCCAGCAGATGAGTCCGGACGAGATTTGGGCAGAGTTACGTCAGCTGGGGGGAGAGCGTTTCTCCCATGTCACGATATCAGGAGGAAATCCTGCCCTGCTGCACAGCATCGATTCACTTGTTGCCCTCCTTCAATCGCACGGGATTCGGACCGCCATTGAGACACAGGGGAGCAAATGGCAGGATTGGCTGCTGCAAATCGATGATGTGACGATTTCACCCAAGCCGCCGAGCTCGGGGATGAACACCGATTTTGCCGCGCTTGATTTGATAGTCGAAAAGCTCACAACCCCGCCACAGGCAAAAAACGTCAGTCTAAAGGTCGTTGTGTTCGATGAAGTCGACTTTGACTATGCTCGTTCGGTTCATCACCGTTATCCGGGTGTGCCGTTTTTCTTGCAGGTCGGAAATGCGGACGTTACGCTGCATGATGACGAGGCGCTGCGCAATCAGCTTTTGGCCAAATTCGAGTGGCTGATCGACAGAACCGTTGCTGCTTCAGACATGAACGATGTCCGCGTGCTGCCGCAGCTCCATGCGTTGGTGTGGGGGAACAAACGGGGCGTGTAGCTCGACATGAATTCTAGAAAGAAACGAGGAAAGCTGCAAATGAACGAAAAACAGAACGAACAGGCAAGAGACTTGTCGTCTCTCACCTTGCTGGGAAACCAGAAAGTTGCCTACTCCGATCACTATAACCCCGGCGTACTTGAGACCTTTGACAACAAGCATCCGTACCGCGACTATTTTGTCAAATTCAATTGTCCTGAATTCACCAGCCTGTGCCCGATCACCGGCCAGCCTGATTTCGCGACGATCTATATCAGCTACATTCCCGACATCAAAATGGTAGAAAGCAAATCGCTGAAGCTGTATTTGTTCAGCTTCCGCAATCATGGCGACTTCCACGAGGACTGCGTAAACATTATCATGAACGATCTGATCAAGCTGATGGAGCCGCGGTATATCGAGGTGTGGGGCAAATTCACTCCGCGCGGCGGGATTTCGATTGATCCGTATTGCAATTATGGCAAGCCGGGGACGAAGTACGAGCAGATGGCGGAGACGCGGTTGGTGCAGCATGATTTGTATCCGGAGAAAGTGGATAATCGGTAGAAAGTAGTATTGGTCAAAAAAGTTAGTTGTTGCTGGTTATCGTCTACAACCCGTCAACAGATTTTAGTCACCTTTTTCCTTTTACCCAGCTGAGAAAGACCTTTACGCCAAGCATTTGACGGAGCCATAGTTGCACTTATGTCGACAGGAAATTTATCAATTCCTCTCAACCAAAAAAGGGGCTGCGCCCATAAGTAGTAATTTCTACTTATGGCCCAGCCCCTCAATCATTTCCCATTTCGGGCAATCGTAATAGGTGATCTGCTTTTGTGTCTCCGGGTATCGCCCACAATTGAAATACCGCCAAAATACCGAATTGTATGAAGCGCAGCGCATCGTTGTTTTGTCCATAAACGGGCACCCAATCTTGTTGCAGCATCGTCCACACATCGCGCAGTCCTGCTGGCCGGTTGTCCAGCTTGGTGCCACTCTGACTTTAGACAAATCGGGCGAGCTCATCGGCGGATCCGTGAATGCCTGTGCCGACATCGAACGGTACTCCTTATCCGTCATCCATCGAAAAAGAATATGCCACATATGCAAGGAGCCCGGAATGAATCTGTGATGATGCTTCCAAAAACGCCAATCATGAAAATACATGTAGCTGAACAAAGGAGCTAACAGGTACGCCAGCAATCCAACCGTAAAAGCAGACAAAATACTCAAAAACAAAAAACCTGCCCGAATCGAAAACCAGTAGAGCGATGAAAGCATATACGTTCTCCTTTTGAAAAATTCCCGTCTATAAGTTGCTCCAGAAGCCCAGTAACCCTGCATAATTGCCGATGATAAAATGAGAGAGCCCCACGCCGACGATGTTGCGGTGCCTTGTATACATCCAGCCCCAGAGCCAACTCGTCAGGATGGCCGCCACTGCCAGTTTCACCGAAGTGTGCAAATGCATGGCGCCAAAAATAATCGAGGTCACCAGCACCGCCCAGAATACCTGATTCCCTCTCGCAATCAAGCGCTCGATCGAACTTTGTAGAACACCCCGTGCGATGAATTCCTGCAAGGGTGCCACCACCACATACGTCACATACGTCCAATCAAATAAAGAGAACGAAACCATCGGCCCATCACCAAACCAGTTGAATCCATTTTTCTGCGAAAACCACTTCACCCCGGTTAGCACGACCATCGCCACTAGTGAGACACCCACCGCCTCAATGACCGCTCGTTTGCTGTTCGTAAAAGTCAAGCCAAAACGGGACATCGGCAGACTGCTCTTCACAACGATGCTGACGATCACCAGCAACGCTGCGACATCCAATGTGCGGGTCACCGTAAAGTTGATCAGCTCCGCATACTCCCCCTGTATCATATTCCCTTGAAAAATTCGGATGACAAACGAGTACAAGCTGATTCCCAGCACCATGCTAATAAAAATGAACCCCAACTGAACCCGTTCCTGAAAGGAAACTTCCAATTCTTTCGACTTCTTTTCCAGCTCAAAATAGGAGCCCTTCAAGTGATCGTACAGCTTGTTGAGCAAAATCCCATGAATGCGCGGATAAAGACTTGTCAATGTTTCAAAATCCGTTTTGGACAAGCGAAAAACCGTCGTCTCTCCCCTGCACTCGACACTGGTTGCACGCGGATTCCCTGTAATCAAGGCCAATTCTCCAAAATAGTCCCCCGCTTGCAAGGTGTTAATCACTTTCCGCTTTTCGCTTTCTTTGATGATTTCTACGTTTCCGCGCTCAATCAAATAGAAAGAATCCCCCACGTCACCTTCCCGAAAAATCACGTCTCCATCGTGATAATCAAGGCGCTTGAATTTTTGCAACAAGCCGAGAAGCTCTTGACTGTGCTGCAGATTCTCCTCCAGGGCAAAGAATGAGCGGAACGCTTCGTACTGAAAATATGGATGTTGCATTTGCTTATCAATCATCGACACAAACCCTATCCATTTTTTGTCCTAGTGCGAATTATAGCAAATTGTGACGAATGGTGATGTGAAAAAACTCACAAAATAAACGGTTTTCCGTTTTTGATATCGTTTGAAGTCAGATACCAATTCCATTATATCGTTGAGAATTTACGATCTACTGTATTCTGCCTCCTGAACATTACCGTCACCGTCTGTGGGGGGGCCAATTGTTCCACTGTGAAGTATTGCTTTTCCACTTTGGTTCCGTTTCGTTTAAAAAATCGTCTGGTTTGTTAAATCTTTGACTCTAAATGCACATCATTCTCTGATATGCTGGAAGAAACTGTAAACTATAAAAGGTGGAAAAATGAAATCCAAATACATACCACTCTGCTTTTTTTGGGGATTTTTCAACTATTGGCGGTTAAGTTATCTAGTAGCTGCTCTTTTTTTCGGAAATACTCAAGCTGTAGATGTAGATGCTTATATAGAGGCTCACCATATACATCCTGATGTTGGCTTATACATGATTTCAGGTATTTTGTTGGCACCTATGTCGGTTATATTATCTATCCTTACATGTCTTCTACTAATTAAAGTAAGAAATTCGTTTCAATTACGAATTATTCTAATTCACCTCTGCCTCACCCTCTACTTATTGAGTACGTTTTTATAGCTGACTTCATTTATCGTTTTGTTAATCACCGCCCGAAATCATTGGTTTGCCTTTGCGTATTTCTTCAAAAGACCATTTAACTTCCGGGGGTATTACATTGCAAGAAACGATAATTATGATTGTATTTTTATGTCTCCTAGCTTTTTATTTCGTTTACCTCTTCATTACTGATGATCCTTTCTGGAGAGGCTTTTCTGGTTTATTCCCTAAAACGATTCGTAAGATATCCTACTTAATGCTTGCCCTATTTTGTCTATACAGCATTTTTACTATGGTTAAGAATACGTTTTCTCTCCTTAACTACTGAGTTAAATCAACTATCTCTACTAATGAACTCGGGTATGCATACTCGGTCCACATCGATGTTCCTTCCTGGTACAGCTGAGGGGATCATTTTGTCAATATTGATAGGTTTTCATTGCGAAAACAGCCGGTTTTCACCACGTATGGGTGTAACC